>JBFOLV010000632.1:0-6334 GCA_040830325.1 Kordiimonas sp.
CATCACTAAAAACTGAACCGTTACTCTCTCGGCATTTCGCTATCTTAGGGAGCACAGGTACAGGTAAGTCTAGCTCCGTAGCTCTGCTTCTGCATCGTTTGGTCGAGCAGCACCCAAACGCACATGTGGTAATCTTAGATCCGCACAATGAATATGAACGCGCTTTCTCAGGCAACGGCATTCATGTTTCAGTCGATAACTTAGCTTTACCCTATTGGCTAATGAACTTTGAAGAGCATGTTGAGTTGCTAATTGGTCATAAAACTGAAGGGTTTGAGGCGGAGCGAGACATATTGAAAAGGTGCCTGTTCGAAGCAAGGAAGAAGTCAGGCCCTACATACTCGCTGAAACGGTTAACTGTAGATACGCCTATTCCATATAAGTTAACAGATTTGATTCATTCCATAGATTCAGAGCTTGGTCGCTTCGACAAAGCAGAAGACACTCGTCCCTTCCTGAAACTAAAAAGCAAAATTGAGGAACTGAGGAATGATCGCCGCTTCGCCTTTATGTTTTCTGGTATGATGGTTCAGGATACACTTACTGATATCGTTTCACAGCTCTTACGCTTTCCCGTAGAAAACCGCCCCATTTCCACCTTGGATCTTTCCGGAATTCCAAGTGATATTGTAGACGTTGTTGTGTCCCTACTAAGTCGCCTCGTATTTGACTTCGCGATGTGGAGCAAGCGTCACACAGGCGCCACACCAATTTTGCTTGTATGTGAAGAGGCGCACCGTTATGTGCCCAATGCAGCCTTGGACACAAAAATTCAATCTGCTCGGAAGTCTTTAGAAAGAATCGCAAAAGAAGGCCGAAAGTATGGTGTTTCTTTAGGGTTAGTGTCTCAAAGACCTTCGGATTTATCGGAGGCTGTTCTATCACAGTGCGGCACAATTATTTCGATGCGACTAAATAATGGCCGTGACCAACAATTTGTAAAAGAAAGCATGCCTGACGGTGCTGAAGATTTTCTATCTAGCTTACCAACTCTTCAAAACAGAGAATGCATAGTTGCTGGGGAAGGCGCCATTTGTCCAATGAGGGTAGACTTAGATTTTCTCGATGAACACAAACGGCCTGCAAGCGATGACCCCAATTTTGGGCACGCTTGGAGACAAGATATTGACTGCCTTAATAATTTAGTAAACCATACCATAGATAACTGGAGACGGGGGGTTAGAGGATAGGAGTGACTACTGTGCCGATTGGTGTAAACGTCCATTACGAGATACTTGGGCGACGCGGTAGTAGCTGGACCATCCTTGAAGTTATCAAAGACAGGTCTGCAGCAACGGATAAAGCTGTAACCCTCTGGGGTACCAGGCAGTACACTGGTGTTCGCGTTATCAAAGAGAGTTACGACAAAGAAACACATTCATTTGCCTCAGTAGAAATCTTTTCCCGCGGCGCTACTGGTAAAAAATCTAAATACGATCAAACAGGCACTGTCACACCATGCCTAACGCCTGATGACCTATATTCTTCCGCAGGCCGGAAGTCCATCTGGGAACTCATGCACAATACCTTGGCAGATTGGCGAATTACTCCGACGGAACTGATTCATAGTCTGGAGCATTATTATAAGCTCTATAATGCCGGCACTAAGCTTCAAGACGCGGTTCAGCGCACTGCCGTGACCTTCGAAAATGAAGAAGGGTCAATTCAAGACCGCATGCGCAAAATCTACAAAGTTATTGATGCTGCCGTAGATATTATGAAGCAAACCCAGGAGACGGTTCCGTCTCTAGAGATGGGTAGACTGAAACCGGTTATTGAAAAACTAGAGAAAGCCCCCAACAAGAAGTTCTTATTGATGTGCGCTCTTGTCGAGTATCTGAGGCCAACCATAACCCTCACCGACAAATTTGGGCGTATCGCCGTTTTCCTGTCAAATCGCCACCCTGACTGGGTAGCGGAGATACTGGATCAGTTGATAGCAGATTTCATGCGGCACAACTCTGTCCTTGATCAACTACTTGGGGATCATGAGAACAGAGATACGTTCATTCTCCAAACGGCGTACCTCCAAACAGGGAAAATAACGGAGTTAAGCGAAAGCGACCCTGAACAAAGCTTCAGCGGTGATACCATTCGCCTAAGCGGCTTCATATCAGAAGGGCTTTTGCCGGATACTGCACATGTTTTACTTCAACGCCTTAAAGAAGAAATAGTAGCTGCAAAGCCGATCAATGAAAATGGGTTGATAGCACAACTAGCTTCTTTACGCGGCTTGCAAGAAGTGTTTCGTACGCTTCAAACTGATGTACATGCCCTTGATACAATTGGTGATGATTTAGCAACTCGTGCAGGACGACTTATTAATAGCCAATCTGTAGCCGGCCTAATCGACGAGCACCCAAACCCAATCGATAAACTGAATGCACTGCTGGATCTAGAGGCCGTTACCATCGGCATGAGTAACAAGCGGACAGTAGCTAATTTCATTCTACCTATTCTATCTCGCCCTGAGTATGAGTCCGTATTCATGGGTCTTGATCAGCAGCCAATTCAACGCATGAATGAACTTGTGGCATTACAAAAAAAGGTCATGATGGCCGACCTTACTGAAATGCACAGACGAAAAATTGGTGAAAAACTGGATGAATTTTGTCGAACCATTTTGGACAACACTCAGATTCTAAAGAAAATTCACCAGCTAGACATTAGCCTTCAGGATAAATCAGAAAAAATCCTTAGTATGATGGCTGAGGGCTACTTCACCGATGGTGATTGCCATAGTCGTGCTGAACAACAAGTGCGTCTTTATATGAAACAAGAAGGCTTCACCAGCGGTCTGATCGAAGGGTTGGATAGAAAAGAGGCCGAAGATAAGCTTATGAGCTTCAGAGAACTTCTTTCAGACGCAGGCATTGCAAAACCAGAAACAGATGAGGCGGATAGCTTGTAAAGCACCCGCCTCATCTGTTTAAAAGTCTGAGATTATACCGTTTTTTTCCCAGTCACCGTATCTTGTCGGTTCTGGACCAGATCTACCGCCAACTTCTTTGGCTTTATCCTCGTTTTCGGGCTGCTTCAGTGGTGTTGGTTTGATGTCTTCTGGTTTACTATCGTCTTTTTCGGTCATAACAGTGTACCTCTATAGAGCTAAGGCTTAATCTTATCCTGAGCTAAAGATGCTAGACTCGTTTCAGGTCGAGCGCCTAAATGAGAAATCACCTCTGCAGCGGCCAAACTACCCAATTTTGCACTTTTTTCTAATGAATATCCATTTGTGTATCCATATAGAAAACCAGCTGCAAACAAATCGCCCGCCCCTGTGGTATCTTCAACAGATGTAGGAAACGCGTCAACAGACACCTCCTCGTCAGCTGTAATAACTACGGAACCCTTTTCGGAGCGCGTTAGAGCAGCAACCTTCACGTGAGGACGCAGCATAGCCACAGCCTCATCGAAATTATCTACCTGGTATAGTGACTTGATCTCATCTTCATTTGCAAACAGGATATCGACTTGATTCTCTACCAGATCAGTGAACTCTTCTCTGAAACGATCCACACAAAAACTGTCCGACAATGAAAGAGACACTTGTTTGCCAGCCGCATGGGCGAGATCAAATGCCTTGAGCACCGAAGCCTTCATTGATGGTGTATCCCAAAGATAACCCTCTACATAAAGTACATCCGCTGCACCCGCTTCGTCTTCATGAACATCGTCCGGTGTTAACTCCACACAGGCACCAAGGAACGTATTCATTGTTCTCTGACCATCAGGCGTTACCAAAATCATGCTAGTAGCGGTTGGAGCACCATCACTTGCTGGTGCTGTTTCATAAGAAACACCTGCAGCCTTAATGTCATGACGGAAAACTGTACCCAATTGATCAGAGTGCACCTTACCAATGTAGGCCACCTTACCACCAAAAGACGCGATGCCTGCCGCGGTATTACCGGCCGATCCACCTGACCGTTCAATCGCTGGCGGCATATTGTCATAGAGTTTCGCTGATGTTTCAGCATCCACAAGCATCATTGAACCTTTGACTCGCTCGTGAGTCTCCGAAAACTGATCATCCACACGGGCAATAACATCCACAATTGCATTTCCCATGCATAAAACTTGATATTTGGACGACATAATAGGCCTTTCATTCATATTAAACGAGCAATCTTGGGTGCAGGCACCATAGAAAAGCGCTACAGGATTGCAAGCGCCATCTGATCCCCCTATCTATAAACAAATAAACTACATAATAAGATACGACAGCAAAAAGGATCCGCCATGATAGCCACTGCTTTCAACCGTACTTGGCAACAACTGCTGCACCCAAAGTTTCGAAGTGTATTTTTAACCGCGATTACAGCGGCGGCAGCCACACTGATTGCACTAACAGCTGTTCTCAACAGCTATTGGCCAGAAAGCGTCAGCTTTGGTTGGGAATGGATTGATTCAATAGGCGACAGCATTGCTGCCGCTGGTTTCTGGACAGTGATTGGCTTAGGGTCCTACCTCTTGTTCCCAGGTATCGTCACAATGGTCATGGGCCTTCTTACAGATAAAATCGCCCATGCGGTTGAAGAAGAATATTATCCCAACCGCATTGGGTTGCGTAAAGTGCCTTACGGTGATGTCTTCATTAGCGCCGCCAAGCTCGCTCTCATCATGATCATCGTAAACTTATTAGCTTTGCTGCCCTATATTATTCTATTTTTCATGGGCGGCATCGGTGCACTGCTTTTGTTCGTTGCCATCAATGGCTTTTTACTCGGCCGGGAGTATTTTGAAATGGTAGCAATCCGCCATATGGACCGCCGCGCCATGCATGAATTCCGTGTAGAAAATAGTGGCAGGATTTTCATTGGAGGTGCACTTATTGCAGGCATGTTCCTGGTGCCATTCCTGAATATCCTAGCGCCAATTGTCGGGGCTTCTGTTATGACCCACATTTTCCACCATCTAAGAGCACAAGCACCAACAGGAGCCCGAAAATAATGAAGCTAATAAAGTTAGCTCCTCTAGCGTTACTTGCAGCCTGTGGCGGTACGACGACAGAACCTTCCGCCACACAAACACCCGTTGAAACTGTAGTGCCAGAACCGGTTCCAGCCGAAATTGCGCAGCCTGCTCCGCCCCCACCCAATGCTGAACGGCTTCGGGGCTTAAATCCACGTGAAGTGCAAGCCTTGATGGGGGAACCTTCTCTGGGGCGCCGCGACGCAAATGTTCAGGCCATGTTGTTTGAAACGAACGCCTGCGTATTTGAGGTAATTTTTTATGAGCCGAGTGACGATCAGCATTTTGAAGCAACAGAAACCAACGCTCGTACGCGCAGAGGCTCTGATGTTGACCGAACAGAATGCCTCATGAAAATTTTGCCAAACAGTAGATGGCTTGATCAACAATAAAAAGCCTGCCAAAACTGTTGAGTAAAGGGGAGTGTCATGGACAAACTAAAGCTAGACCTAGGTACGATTGTTAAGCTTGCTATATACAGCATGCTTGTCGGCGGGCTCCTCTATTGGCTTGAGGTTAGTACCGGTGATATTTATGGCTGGATCATCAACAAACTTGCCGCTATTTGGGGCTGGCTAATGAATACTGGGCTTAAGTATATGCTTTTAGGTGCCACCATTGTTGTGCCTATTTTTGTCATTTCACGCATGCGGAAACGCTAAAACATTATGGCGCACTTTTTTAACCCTGACGGTAAAGACGGCAAAGCCGATTTGCGTCTACATGCTCCCGCCACAGCGCGAAACCGTGACGTTATCTTTGATGTTTTAGCGCCAACCTTGCCGGAAAATGGCCTTATCTTTGAGGTGGCTAGTGGCACAGGTGAGCATGCAGTACACATGGCACCCAAGCTGCCAAATCATGTATGGCAACCAACGGACATTGAAGACCATCACCTCAAAAGCATTGATGCCTGGCGAGAGGAAGTTTCACACGCCGCCATTTTACCAGCCCGGCACTTCAATGTGCTTGATAACAACTTCCTGAATGGTACGTCAGAACCTCTTGCAGCCATTCTCGCAATAAATCTGATTCATATCTCACCTTGGGCAGTAACAGAGGCCCTTGTCGCAAAGGCCGGTGAGGCGCTCAAGGCCGGGAACATCTTGTTCCTTTACGGCCCGTATAAACAAGGCGGGAAACATACCTCTGAATCAAATGCTCAATTTGATCTTTCCTTAAAGTCTCGTGATCCAAGCTGGGGTGTAAAGGATATGGAGGCTGTTTTAGAACTGACAAACACGGCTGGCTTTGAGGCACCGAAAGTCACATCGATGCCCGCCAATAATTTCTCACTAGTGTTTAAAAAACAAACCTAGTTAACTACTGCTTGTGCAGTTGCTGCACTGTCATTTGCTTC
>JBFOLV010000633.1:0-3175 GCA_040830325.1 Kordiimonas sp.
AGAATAGTTTGTTAAGTGGAATGGATAGAAACTTGAGAATTTTAAAACAATTTTCGCGCGCGGTATGTGCGGTGGTGGCGCTCACAAATGTTGTTAACGCCGGTGAAAAAGAAGAAGCTTTAATTGGTAAAGTTGTTGCTGCATACGGCGGCCAAAAACTAATGTCTGCCAAAGCGTTAACATTCAATGATCAGTATAAGAACTTCAGAGTGGGCCAAGGGTATAGTGCTGGTGAGGTTGATATCGAGCTTGAAAATACTAGCCTAACCATTGATTTTGAGAATAAGCGCAAGAACCTAGTTACTTGGCGCAAAATAAGCCGAGGTAATTTCCTGAGTGAATATATTCATGATGGCGAAGCAGGGCATTTTCTTGACCACTCTACTAAGACACATAGTGTGAACCCGAACAGGGACTATAACACTGTTGGTGGTCGTATAATGCGCCGCATTGATACGGCTCTTGTGCATCTTCTGTTGGATGCGGCCGCTGAGACCAAATATCTTGGTGAAAGCATTTACCGCGGTAAGGCACACGAGAAACTATCCTTCAAAATGGCCGGCGGCCCTGAGTTGACCCTTGCATTCGATAAAGAAACAGGTTTGCTCTCTCGGGCGACACAGCAAAGCCGTCATCTTGGTGAGCTAACCTATGTCTATAGTGAGCACCGTAAGAAAGATGGTATCACCTACGCATCTGACACCAACCTGTTGGTAGAGGGGCGGCCTAACGTCATAACGCGTTCGCGGACGATTGAGGTAAACTCCGATCTTAGTCATACGTTTGACTTGCCAAGTGACTATGCGGCGCCGGGCATATGGATTGATACATCCAAAATGGCAGTTAAGAAGCTTGCGGATGATGTGTATTTCGCTGGATTAAATGGTGCATACTCGGTTTTTGTCGATGCTGGTGATCATTATGTTGGGGTAGGTGGATATGCGGGCCTTTCAGATAGGCTAAAAACAGTGCAAGAGCTGGCCGGTAATGAGAAGCCTCTTCGTGATCAGG
Source organism: Kordiimonas sp. (assembly GCA_040830325.1). GTDB lineage: Bacteria > Pseudomonadota > Alphaproteobacteria > Sphingomonadales > Kordiimonadaceae > Kordiimonas. The sequence goes on from JBFOLV010000633.1 coordinate 1,012, forward strand.
TTGTGACCCATCATCATTCAGACCATCTTGGCGGTGTAAACGAGGTCGCTGATCTGGGCGCGAACTTTGTAACTGTGGACGCCAATGTGGAGATAATCCGCAATTTGTTGACATCTGAAGTGGATGATAGCCGGTTTATACGAGTGAGCGACAAACGGACATTCGGCAATGGTAAAGTGGAAGTTTACGACATTACCACAGCGCATGCGGAGCATTATTTGCTCTACTATGTGCCGAGTGCCAAGTTGGTTTTCAGTGCTGATCACTTTTTTACGGATCAGGAAACTGCGCTGCCTTCAGCACACAATAATATGGTTACATTCCGTCGTGCAATTGAGGCGCTCGGCATTGATGTGGAAAGGTTCGCAAGCGCGCATGCTGTGCGCACACTTACACTCGAGGAACTACATGCCGCAACGGATGGATACACTGAAGGGGTGTGCCCAGAAGGCTTGAGTGTTTGTAATGGCTGATAGTGGATCAGCTCACCGATAATATATGGGCCCCTCGGGGCCCATTATTGCCTGCCCTTAGAACTGATATGTTAAAGCAAGGGCAGTGTCGATTTTACCGGTTACGTCAATATTGGTAACCAAGTCGCCAAAGTCTGTATAGACAGTGCCTGCAGTTGCTCTGACACCCCAACCATTTTTCCAACGTTTTTCGATTCCCACACCATACTGCAATATGCCTTGGATATCTTCCTGGCTGAACGTGCCTGATGGGGCTGATACTGTTATATCAAAGCTGCGTCTTGCTATGGTCGTATACCCGAAAAGTAACCAGTCTTTTTCTACACCAAGGGCATAACCAAACTTGATGCCAAGGGCGATTTGTGAACTGTTGGCATAGTCGATGTTTACCAGCCCTTCGTATTGTTCGCGGCGCAAATTTCCATCGGTCAGACCAAACTGACCTTCGATACCAATAACCAAACCTTTGTCGAACTGTTTTCTCCATCCCGCAATGATGCTTCCGATCGCGCGTGTGTCTTCCTGAAGGACGTCAACGTTATCAAGAAAAGCGCCGCCGTAGATGTTTTGCATGCTGATTTCTATACCGCCGTATAAACCATCAAACAGTTTAGGTTGAGATTGTTCCTGCGCGTTGACGTTTCCTACGTTTAGAACGTAGGCGATCAATAGAGCGTATAATCTTAGGAATGTTGGTTTCATGGTTTTCTCCGTTTGCATTAGCTATTGCGCACTGAAGCGCTGTCGTGCACCGGAGGTAACTATGGCTGTTTAGCGAGGCAACGGGACTAGAGGCGAACATCTCTAGGAAGGTATTGAACGTCTCAAACCACGTGGTGACTAGATGAATAGCTTTGATATAGTGACAGCATGAAAAGCCTGTTCCACATGCTCATTTATCTTCTATCAGCTGCGCTTCTTACCGGTGGGCTATGGGAGGACCAAGTCGAAGCTAGCGATATCCCTATTGTAGTACCTGAGGGGTATTATCTGATGGACGGCGATGATACCAGTTGGTCAGCGGAAGCATTTGATCATAGCACATGGCGGTTTCAGGCCGATAGGCGAATAGACGTACCTAGCGGCGTTCGTTGGGTACGTGCCCCTATCTATATGCATGAAGGTTATCTGGCGGTTGAAAGGCCACTGTCGGTGATCGTAGGGGCTATGGCGTCAAGCGAGGTTTACTGGAATGGTACGCTTATCGGTAAAAATGGAGTGCCAGCTGCGAGCCGAAAAGGTGAGGTCCCTGGCGTAATAACTGCACGCCATTATCTGCCACCACACCTCATAAAACCAGGCATGAATATCATTGCCGTAAGGCTTTCCTCGCAGCAGTTAAAGTCACTCAGGGGCGATATTGATCTTGAAATCATTGTCTCTCCGTTTCTCGATATTAGCCATGCGCGGCTTAAACGGCATGTGCCGGCACTGCTACTGTTTGGTGCAATTGGCGCGAGTGTTATCTTGTTTGGCTCTATGTATGGCATGCACCGCAGAGACAAAGGCGCCTTGTGGCTGGCACTGACTTTCCTGATGCTGGCTGGTCAATTTGGCGCTGAAATATACAAGGGGCTCGTGAATTATAGCTACCCGGTACAGCTATATCGCTATGTTGCTATTGTATTATTCGCTTATGGGTCCGTTGTATGCTTGCTGCTTTCCATCTTATGGAGGCTACAATCATCAAA
>JBFOLV010000634.1:0-3473 GCA_040830325.1 Kordiimonas sp.
ACCGCTGCACTTTTTGCATCATTCCATACGGCCGCGGCAACAGCCGGTCTGTGCCCATGGGTGAAACCATTGATCAAATCAAGCGCCTAGTTGGGCGTGGTTTCAATGAGGTGGTTCTAACTGGTGTAGATATCACTAGTTACGGTGAAGATTTGCCCGGCACACCAACCCTTGGCATGCTGGTGCAAAAAATCCTTAAGCTAGTGCCTGACCTGCCGCGCCTACGGATTTCTTCGATCGATAGCATTGAGGTGGACGAACCGCTTTATGACGCCATCATTGGCGATATGCGCCTGATGCCACACTTGCACCTCTCCTTGCAGGCAGGCGATAATATGGTGCTAAAACGTATGAAACGCCGCCATATGCGGGAAGATGCTATTGAGTTCTGTAACCGTGTTTCCAAAGCGCGGCCTGACATGGTTTATGGCGCAGATATTATTGCGGGTTTCCCCACAGAAACCGATGCAATGTTTGAGAACAGCTTGAAGCTGGTTGAGGAATGCGACTTAACATGGCTGCATGTTTTCCCATACTCGGAGCGTGAAGGCACACCAGCTGCACGCATGCCGTCTGTGCCAAAAGCGATTAGAAAAGAGCGCGCAACCTTACTGCGTGCCGCGGGTGAACGCCAAACACAGAAGCTATTTGATCGCTCCATTGGTAAAAGCGCGAAAGTGCTGATTGAACGTGTACGTGAAGATGGCACAGCCCACGGCCACACTGAACAATTTATCCCAGTGCTTGTTGAAACAAACACCAAAGCAGGCGATATGTTAAAGGTGAAGCTCAGCACGCATGACAAGGGCTGCATGAGCGGCACCGTACAAAAATAAACTAAAGCAGACTATAGGTTAGGGAGTTTCCTTTCGTGAGCGAAACAAAAAAAGGCTGGTTCAGCCGCTTCAGAAGCAACAAACCGGAAGTAACACCGGAGCCTGAAGTAGTTCAGGAAGAAACACCTGAACTGGAAAAGTCTGCCACATTAGAAACCCCTGCCATTAATGAGCCTGTCGAACCTGCAGAAGAGCCATCACCTGCGCCAGCTCCAACAGTTGAGCCGGAAGTTGCTACCACTGAAGTGGAAGCCGCAGCACCCACTGCGCCTAATGAAACACCGCTAGAACTAGCGGAAGAAGAGGACAAGCCTGAACCACAAGAGAAGAAAAGTTGGTTCCAGCGTTTAAAAAGCGGCCTTAGAAAATCTACTAGCGTTATCTCTGATGGCATCACTGGCATTTTCACCAAAGCCAAACTGGATGATGACACCTTAGAAGAATTAGAAGACCTTCTAATTACTTCAGACCTTGGTGTGTCAGTTGCTGGCAAATTGACGGCAGCACTTTCAAAAGACCGCTTTGATAAAGAAATCACGGGTGAAGAAGTTAAAAACATTTTGGCGACTGAGATTGAAAACATCCTCGCGCCCGTTGCCAAACCGCTTGTGCCTAGTACTGATAATACGCCTCACGTGATATTGATGGCTGGTGTAAACGGCGCGGGGAAAACTACCACGATTGGTAAGCTCGCCAAGAAATTCAAAGACGAAGGCAAGTCTGTCATGCTTGCTGCTGGTGACACATTCCGGGCCGCTGCTGTTGAGCAGCTTGTTGTTTGGGGTGAGCGTACAGGCGTGCCAGTGGTCACCAAAGAGATTGGTTCTGACGCAGCAGCGCTTGCCTACGAAGCAATGGACCGTGCCCTTCAGGAAAACACAGACGTGCTTCTTATCGACACAGCTGGTCGTCTTCAAAACCGCGAAGAACTGATGGAAGAACTGGCGAAAGTAGTACGCGTAATTGGCAAAAAAATCGACGGCGCGCCGCATGACACTGTGATTGTACTTGATGCCACAACGGGCCAAAACGCAGTACATCAAGTTGAAGTATTCCAAAAACTCGCGAACATCAGCGGTATCGTCATGACCAAACTTGATGGCTCAGCCAAAGGCGGGGTGCTTGTAGCCTGCGCGGAGAAATTCGGCCTGCCAGTGCATGCAATTGGTGTCGGCGAAAGCATCGAAGACCTTCAAGCATTTGATGCGCGCGAGTTTGCTCAAACCCTTGTCGGCAATGAAGCATAAACAACACAGCCGCTTAAAAGCCAGATTTAAAGACATCTTCAAAATTTAAATCTGGCTAGACAAACAAATACTAGTTACGATCCACATCCCCCCACTGAGATCAGACACTTAACAATAGTAATAAGTACGTCTAATGGGGTAAAAGATGACAAAGCATTCAATACTAAAGCCGTTAGTAGCCGCTCTAATCCTTACATTTCTGCCTCCCACGGCAATGGCCTCAGATGAACCAGCCTCTACTCAAATAGATCACATTTTAGAAGAAGCCTATCCAACAGGTGGCGCCGGTGCTGCACTACTTATCTATAAAGATGGCGAAATACTTTACCGTAAGGCTATCGGCTATGCAGATATTGAAGCGAAAATACCCAACACACTGGACCTGAAATACAGGCTCGCATCTGTTACAAAACAATTTACTGCTATCGCCGCTTTAAGGCTTGTGCAGGAGGGGAAGCTAGACCTTGATGCTGACATCCGTACATACCTGCCAGACTTTCCTAATAAAGGCCATATAGTCACACTGCGATCAGCACTCGCCCATACTGCGGGACTATATAATTACACCAATCATGATGATTATGAAGCAGTACAAACTCAAGATTTTACAATTGAAGACATATTCCAATGGTTCGCAAATGAGCCGCTTGAGTTCGAACCAGATACCAACTGGGATTATTCCAATTCAGGGTATGCGCTGACGTCACGTGTCATGGAGGTTGTGACAGGCACATCAGCCCGAACTCTTGTCCGCGAAATTCTATTTAAACCTGCAGGCATGACAAACAGCCGCTTTTTAATGGTCAACGATCAACTAGCAGATATACCTGTTGATTATAACGCAACACACGGCCCTTTAAAGAAGGTGAAAGATACAGGCCGAGCAGGTTTTGGTGACGGCGAGATCATATCCACCGTTGATGATATGTTAAAATGGTATCTAGCTTTAAAAAATGACACACTTTTGCAATCTCAATATAAGGAAATCGCATTCGCAGATAACACACTAAGAAATGGCCAAAAAACACGTTACGGCCTTGGTTATATGCTTGGACACTTTGATGGAGAAAAGTCCCTTGAGCATGGCGGATCCAGGTCAGGTTCTCACGCATATTCAATCATGATACCCAGCCAAGACTTTTTTCTAATAATGTTTAGCAACCTGCGAGACAACACCATTGGCATCACCGCTGCTAACATTGCAAAGCATGCATTAGGAATAGCAGGTAAACGCCCTCCAGCATTCAACGCAGCAAGAACTATGATGCAAGCATGGACAGGTCACTATAAACACGGTGAAAATGACATTCGCACTATAACCTACAAAGACGGCTATCTTTACTCCCAGCGCGGAGACCATGGCGGCAAATATAAACTTCTACCGATGGCA
>JBFOLV010000635.1:0-3887 GCA_040830325.1 Kordiimonas sp.
CTGAAGTTCTGTAAAAGAACATCGCCAGCCTTTAGACTCAAAAGCTTCTTTTTCCACTTTTCAGAAATAGGGCTTTCTTTCGTAACCATTGGGCGTGTTCCAAATTGGAAAACAATTGGGCCAATTTCTTTATTATCGATCCAGTCTTTCCATTCCTTCAGATTCCATACGCCGCCCGCCATAATGATCGGCACATGGTCCAGGCCAAGTTTACGCATTATAGCACGGAGTTCCACTACGCGCGGATAAGGGTCACCAGGCTTGTTTGGGTCTTCAGCATTTGAAAGGCCATTGTGCCCCCCTGCAAGCCATGGGTCTTCGTAAACAACTCCACCAAGCTTGTCAGAAAAATTCTTATAGGCGCGGCGCCATAAAAGGTTGAACGCGCGGCCGGAAGATACAATCGGGTAATAGTGTACGCCGTATTTAGACGCAAGCTCAGCTAACTTAAACGGCATTCCTGCACCGCAAGTTACCCCGTGGATCATACCTTTAGTTTTTTCGAGAACCTCATGCAAGATGCGTTGTGCACCGCCAAGTTCCCAAAGCATGTTGATATTGATCAGACCTTCGCCTTTTGAAATTTCCCAGGCTTTACGAACTTGATCAATCGTGCCTTTAACGGAAAAATCAATCATTTCATCATGGCGATCCCGACGGCTTTTCCCAAGATACTCATGTGGAAGTATATTGCCATGCTCATCATACGCGTCAGCGATAACCGCAGAAATTGTTCCTACACCGCCAGCCGCAGCCCACGGGCCAGTACTTGCTCCTGTAGAAATGGCAACACCTTTACCACCTTCAATCAGTGGCAATACTTCTTTTCCACCAAGGCGGATGGAATTCAGACTAAAACTCATCAACATCTCCCAATGTGCTCAGAAACACTCCAAACCAGAGCACAAAACCCCCTCAAAAGCCTTCCCTCAAGAAGGCGAAACCGCCGTGAGCTTAGCACACAGCGGTTCCAATTCAATTAAGCAAAATTAGTCGCGCTTTGGACCGCGGCCTGAAGGGCCTGATTTTGCTGGACGTGCGTCCGGATCATCTTCGCCAGTTTCCTGGTTAACAACGCGCATAGAAAGGCGAACTTTCCCACGGCCATCAATTTCAAGACATTTCACGTAAACTTCGTCACCTTCTTTAACAACGTCAGTAACTTTCTCTACGCGCTCTTCAACAAGCTCAGAGATATGCACAAGACCATCACGGCTACCCATGAAGTTCACAAATGCACCAAAGTCCATGATACGAACAACCTTACCTTTGTAGGTAACACCTACTTCAGGTTCAGCAACGATACCATTGATCCAATCTTTTGCTGCTTCAATTTCAGAAGCAACGCTGGAAGCAATCTTGATTGTACCATCGTCCTCGATGTTCACTTTCGCACCAGTTTTCTCAACGATCTCACGGATCACTTTACCACCAGTACCAATCACTTCGCGGATTTTATCCGTTGGGATCTTAAGTGTTTCGATGCGTGGTGCGTGTTCAGAAAGCTCGGTACGAGCACCAGAAAGACCTTTGTTCATCTCGTCAAGAATGTGGGCGCGGCCACGGCCAGCCTGCTCGAGAGCAACTGACATGATTTCTTGAGTGATACCAGTGATCTTAATGTCCATTTGAAGAGCCGTGATACCTTCAGAAGTACCTGCTACTTTAAAGTCCATATCGCCGAGATGGTCTTCATCGCCGAGGATGTCAGAAAGAACTGCGAAATCATCGCCTTCTTTGATCAAGCCCATAGCAATCCCTGAAACAGGGCGGCTAATTGGAACACCTGCGTCCATCATAGCTAATGAAGAACCACACACTGTCGCCATTGAAGATGAACCGTTTGATTCAGTAATTTCTGAAACAAGACGAATTGTGTAAGGGAATTCTTCAGCAGTTGGAAGAACAGCGCGAACAGCACGGAAAGCAAGCTTACCATGACCAACTTCGCGGCGACCAGTAAAGCCAACTCGGCCACACTCACCAACTGAAAATGGAGGGAAGTTATAATGAAGCATGAAGTTACTACGGTAACTACCTTCAAGGTTATCGATGATTTGCTCATCTTCACCTGTACCTAGTGTCGCTACAACAAGGCCCTGTGTTTCACCACGCGTAAAGAGTGCCGAACCGTGTGTACGTGGTAGAATACCTGCTTCAGAAACAACCTGACGCACTTCATCAAGTGCACGGCCATCAATACGCTTCTTGGTCTCAAGGATATTGCCGCGAACAATGCTGCTCTCGAGCTTCTTAGTAAGATCACTAACCATGAGTGACGTTAGCTCTTCACTCTCTTCAAGCATTGGAGCAACAGCTTCTGCAACAGCAGTTTTCACTTCGTTGATCTTCGCAACGCGGTCCTGCTTAGTTGTAACTTCGTAAGCAGCGCGCAGATCAGCTTCAGCAACTTCAGCAATTTTCGCTTTAAGAGCAGAAGTGTCTGGACCTTCAGCAAGTTCCCACGGCTCTTTTGCAGCCGCTTCAGCTAGATCAATAATACCATTGATTACTGGCTGGAATGCCTCGTGACCGAATGCAACGGCACCGAGCATTACTTCTTCAGAAAGCTCTTTTGCTTCTGATTCAACCATCAATACAGCATCATGTGTACCAGCAACAACGAGCTCAAGCTCGCTTTCCTTCACTTCTTCAAGTGTTGGGTTGAGGATGTATTCGCCGTCTTTGTAACCAACTTTTGCGCCAGCAATCGGCCCCATGAATGGTAGACCTGAAAGTGTGAGTGCAGCAGACGCACCAACCATAGCAACGATATCACTATCGTTTTCGAGGTCGTGACTAACAACTGTACAAATAACTTGAACTTCGTTTTTGAACCCAGCAGGGAACAATGGGCGGATCGGGCGATCAATCAAACGACAAATGAGCGTTTCTTTCTCGCTAGGACGGCCCTCACGCTTGAAAAATCCTCCAGGGATCTTACCAGCGGAATAATATTTCTCAGTGTAGTTAACAGTAAGTGGGAAGAAATCCTGCCCAGGCTTTACTGATTTTGCGCCAACAACGGTACAAAGTACTGTTGTGTCGCCGTATGTGGCCATTACAGCACCACCAGCTTGTCTTGCAACGTGGCCTGTTTCTAAAACAAGAGTGCGGCCGCCCCACTCAATTTCTTTGCGATGTATATCAAACATATTTTACCTTTCGCGAACTATCCGGGCATCGCTATTCCGACCGGACTAGTCCCGACACGCCCCCTTGGACATGTCCCGCTTAAATTTCCTCAGGCCCATCATGGCTACCCAAGGTATGCATTTACCTGTTCACTACCTTTTTAACTCAATTCAAAAAGGCCCTGAAAGCAGGAAGGCCGGCTCTAATGAACCGGCCTACTCTGATCAATTTTACTTCCGGAGACCAAGACGACCGATAAGCGTCTTATAACGCTCGGCATCTTTGCCTTTCAGATAGTCAAGAAGTTTGCGGCGCTGGTTTACCATTTTGATAAGGCCACGACGAGAATGATTATCCTTCTTGTGGTCTTTAAAGTGGTCAGTCAGTGTCACAATACGTGAAGTCAAAATAGCAACCTGAACCTCAGGGGAACCAGTGTCGCCGTCTTTGACAGCATATTCTTTGATCAACTCTTGTTTGCGTTCAGCAGTGATCGACATCGATCTTCTCCTAAAAAATAATTACATATTGAAGACCCGCAGGGGGCGGATAACTCCGTCCTCAGCTTCAGCGATTGCCACTGGCATATCGCCTGCCATCAGCACCAAGGTGCCCTGCTTAGCTTTGGAAGACTGAATGCTTCGTCCATACTTGATGTCCCAAACCTCCATTTCCGTAATGGCGAACGCCGCTATGTCGTCCAGCGCCGTCACTACAGGAAGTACATATTCCGCAGCGGGCGCACTATGGCC
>JBFOLV010000636.1:0-3410 GCA_040830325.1 Kordiimonas sp.
AGCAATTGATGATATTTCCCTAAAGAAACATTATCGGAATTTGGTGCGGAAAAATCATCCAGATCATTTGATTGCCGAGGGTGTACCAAGTGATTTGATTGCCGTAGCCACTCGCAGGGCCGCAGAGATTAATAGTGCCTACGACGAGATCATGAAATCTCGTGCAGAATCTGGCGTTAGGCAGGCCAGTTAATGAAGCCTCAGCATATATTGCTGGCGATACTTGTTTCGGCGTCCTGGGGCTTTAATTTTGTCGCAGCCAAGTGGGCAGTGGCTGATTTCACACCTCTATTGGTGAATGCTATTCGCTTTTCAATTGTAGCAATTATCTTTGCACCTTTTTTAAAAATTATCCGGGGGCATATGATATTGCTCCTGACAACTGCCTTTATCCTTGGTGTTTTGCATTTTAGCGTAACTTTCTGGGCAGTAAAAATGGCCGATGGCGTCGGCGCAATTTCTATTGCCAGTCAGTTGACCGTTCCATTTTCAACAATCCTCGCGATTGTTTTTCTAAAGGAAACCGTGGGTTGGAAGAGGGGTGTAGGTATTGTGCTTAGCTTCTCTGGCGTGTTGGTTATTGGTTTTGACCCTCTCGTACTAACTTACTGGGAAGGCGTGAGCTTGATGAGCTTCGCAGCACTTCTCTACTCGATTTCGGCAATTTTAATGCGTAGTTTGAAAGACGTGCCTGTCGTTACAATGCAGGCGTGGGTGGGCTTGGCTGGGGCTGTTGGGTCTACCATTTTGTCATTTGCGCTCGAAGGTAATCAGCTGAACGCCATTAGTGAGGCGAGCGCACGAGGATGGCTATCAATACTATATAGCGCACTTGGTGCGACAGTCGTTGGACATGGTGCGGCAAACTATCTGTTCAGGAAATATGAAGTTTCTATGGTTTCGCCTTACTTTCTTGTGGTTCCTTTATTTGCGGTTCTCGCGGGGGTGTTTGCGCTGGACGAAGTCGTAACTTCGAGAATTGTTCTTGGCGGTTTGCTAACAATTGTAGGGGTGTTAATCGTAACACTTCGAAATACTGCCAAGAAAAGCGCAATTGCAGACACAGCTAATACCGAGGGCTGAAGACTAAGGAGCTGTTCAAATGGCGATCGAGATAGTGGAAAGCCCGTCTCCGAACTGGGATGAACGCCCTGAGGGTGTTTCCGTTGACACTGTTGTTTTGCATTACACAGGAATGCGAACTGGTGATGAGGCGCTCAGTCGAATGTGTGATTCCGGTGCGAAAGTTTCGGCACACTATATGATCGAAGAAGATGGCAGCCTTTTTAAGTTAGTGCCGGAAGGTAAACGTGCTTGGCATGCCGGGGTCTCACACTGGAAGGGACGTAGCAATATCAATCATAATTCAATTGGTATTGAGCTTGTAAATACCGGACATGAGTTTGGATATGCACCTTTTCCTGAAAAGCAGATTAATGCTTTACTAAAGCTCTTGAGGGCAATCGATGGCCGTCATAAAATTCCTCGTATAGGCTATATTGGGCATAGTGATATTGCGCCGGATCGGAAAACTGACCCCGGAGAATTGTTCCCTTGGCAGCGATTATCTGAGCAAGGTTTTGGGGTTTGGTCTCAATTAGATGGCTCAAACACAGAGATAGTCTATGAAAATGGGGACTCTGGTCCTGAAATTGCCAGTATTAACAAACAATTAGGTATGGTTGGCTATGATTGTCCTAACAGCTTGATTTATGACGCCAATCTTGAGAGGGTAATACTAGCGTTTCAGAGGCATTGGCGACCTCAGTGGGTAACGGGCTGTTATGATAGGGGGACGGCCCTTATTTTGGAAGATATTGCATCTCAGATGGTTTAAAGCGGGAGTTACAAATGAAGAAGTTATTTGTTGGTGGACTACTTGTTTCGGTTAGTAGCGCGGCCCTAGCTTTTCAACAAGTGCCTGTTACTACCGAACATCAACCGAATGAACATACCATGGCGTGTTTGGAAGCGCCGACAAGGGACTGTGCTTTCACAGCTGCTCTACAAACTGTAATAAGCGAAGAGTTTGGTATTGAGCGCTCGAAGGTTTTGATCGGTATTGCCCGGTCCATGATTGCAACGGGACAGGATAAGCAGGCTATACAAACATTGATGCTGGCGCTTGATGAGGCGCGGTCGGTGCGCCTGTCTCTTGTAACACGCGAAAAAATTACTGAGATCGCTCCATTGTTAGCGCGAGCGGGCGATTCAGCTGGTGCATTGGCCCTGGTTGAAGAGTTGGAGAACCCTTCTATTAAAGACTTGGTTCTTTTCAAGATTGCAACAGAAGCTGCTTCACGAGGTAGAATTGCAGATGCACGCGTTGCGTTACGGCAAACGCAAAATCAGGCACGAGCTTTTTGGCGAGAGCTGAGTTTGTTAGCTGGTAGCAGCCGAGAGGCTTTGGCTGGAGTCGATTTTGCTGACCTTAGTCAGCGGGTCCGTGCGATGGAACGCGCGGAACAACGCTATCAGGGGTTAATTCAGTTGGCGATTATTGCGGACCGTATGGGGGAAGCTGCGGAGCGAAATGCCCTTATTACAGAGGCAGATGAATTGTTCACAGGTGTAGTTGGTATACATCACCGGGCAACTGCCACTGCAGCACGTGCACGTAGTATGTTTGATGCGGATATGGACCCAGCGTTCGTGACAACTAGCTATGATTTGGCGATAAAGCATGGCAACCGGCTTCGCGGTAGTGAGCCACTTGCTTCGTTTGCTGATAAAATAGGAGCGATCGAAGCGGCGTCGGGTAACCTTGATATGGCTCTTCGTAGATTAGAAGTGTTTGAGGATTTAGCTGGAAAAGCAAAATATCTATCACAGCTTCGTGCTGGAAGAGATGAAAGTTTGCTTGCAGCGGAGGTGCGAGAAACCCTCGCAGAGGTTACCGAGATCGAGGGCGCATATGACCGAGATCTTGTGAGGCTTACTTTGCTGGAAGGCGCTATTGCTAACAATGACGAATATCTGGCTCGCCAGATTGTAAAGGCAATTGAGGATGATGATAATCAAGCTCTTGCTCTTGCATTGATGGCGCCTCTGCTTGAATAAAGTCACATAGACAAAGCAGTTTATAGTAAAAAAAGCCGCCTCATCTAAATGAGGCGGCTTTCGTATATATTTATGCTGGTTTCATTTGCCTTTCGCGAATGCGCTTCCCTTCACCGGGACCGGTTACTTCCCGTCTTTTTGTTAGGAGGAGGAAGGCAGCAGGGGAAAAGTAGAAACTAACAATCATGGATAAGAAGGCGCCCCCCGAAATCGCAATGGCAAAGGGGGGCCAAAAAGGCCCGCCTGCCATAATCAACGGCATAAAGCCACCAACAGTGGTTAGCGTGGTTGATAGGATATGACGTCCTGTAGACATTACACCATCGACCACAGCGTCAGCGTCGCCCGAA
>JBFOLV010000637.1:0-12802 GCA_040830325.1 Kordiimonas sp.
GGCATTCAGCGCCCTATCATTCCTATCGAACGATATATGGAAGACTGTTATTCAACATGTTATTTTAGAGAAAACATAGCAGTTGAATTGGAGCTAGAAGACTTTGCCGCCTCACTGCAAAGCCGCACGCCATTCCAGGTAAAACTTTCAAACCGCCGCGGAAATAGCATCATTGCTGAGGTACCTGTAGCCTATATGTACGGTCACCTACTCAGACTTTCTGAGGTCGATTCTAGTCTTGCTCAAATTGCTGAAATGGTACGTGAAGGCAGACAAGAAATTGAAGCTCAGTTACGTTAAAACACTGACAATCTAAGGTCTCAAAAGGGCAGCTATAAGCTGCCCTTTTTTGTATCTTCTTCGCAGGTCATATCTCCAAACACATCTTATTCAGCATAATACTGCTTAGCTGAAATTTCACATTGTTTTACGCAAACTCCAACTTCGCCATAACTAGGTATATTTTCTACTAGAAATCAATTTCACAGAAAATTTTCTATTATTTACAAAAATAATTTACAGTTGCTTTTCAAGATGATATTGCGAATTATTCTTAATATTAACTATGGTATTTATTATGATTTCCCCCAAAAAAACGCATAACTCACATACTTCACGATTACTTATTTCAGCTTCGCTCACTGCTCTTATGGCTTCTCCCACCATCGCCCAAGATGCCAACAATGATGACGAGATTGAAGAACTTGTAGTCTGGGGTACCCGGGTGAAATCAAATTCACTAAACCTCGGTGAGCAAGAAATCGCAATCAGACAAGCAGACCACTTAAGTGACCTACTACGCACCATTCCCGGCGTAGATATTGGTGGTACGCACTCTGTGAACTCTCGCATCAACTTCCGCGGCCTTGATGACCGTGACCTAAATGTCTTCATCGATGGTGCTCTGCAAACCAACTACCTCTATCACCATATTGGTAACTTGCTGATCAACCCTGACATTCTAAAGTCTGCTGACATCCAGCTAGGTACTAATACCGTTACACACGGTGGCCTCGGTGGCTCTGTGCGCTTTGACACCAAAGACGCAAAAGACCTGCTCGCAGGCTCCAACCGTGACTTTGGTTTCCGCGCTAGCGGCACATACCATACAAATGAAATGGTAGGTTTCTCCGGCACAGCATATGGGCAAATATCAGAAAAAATCGATTTTCTAGGCTATTTCAACCATATTGACCGCGGCAACTTCGAAGACGGAATGGACCGAGAAACAATTGGTAGCGACGGCAAAACACAAGATCTGTTGTTAAAGGTTGGTGTAGATATTGCTGACAACCAGCGCATCGAAGTTAGTTACGATAATCTTACTGATGAAGGTGACTATACTCAGCGTCCGGACATGGGTGTGCTCACTAATCAAGCGATCACGGGCGACATTCTTCTTCCCACAGAATATAGCCGCGAAAGCATCAATGCACGCTATGAACTTAATCTAGGCGAGGCCCTGAACCTGAGCGCTACATATTATACTAACGACATGCGCCTGTGGCGGGATGAAAGTAACCCAAACATTCCACGCAGTCACGGTACCTCACGCGAAGCTACATCTAACAATCAGGGTGTTTCTATTCTTGCAGTTTCTTCGTTTGAAACAGGCTCAGTACAGCACACCCTCACGTATGGAATTGACTATTTTGATCAGGAACTTCTGTACGTTGCAGACACGGTTGCTAACTCAGCCTCCATCACACAAAGCTCAAAAAACCTGGCTTTCTTCGTGGAAGATGAAATCGAGTTAGGTGAAATGTTCGTGTTACGCCCTGGCATTCGTTATACTGACTATGAGCTTGAATATAATGCAACAGGCGCTAAAGGCTCGTGGGACGACTTCAATTTCGGTGTTGCAGGTGAATTACGCTTTACCGAAGATTTTCGTCTTCTCGCTAGCTATACAGAACTTTTCCGAGGCCCAGAGCTTGCCGAAGTATTTGGCGGAGTTGGGGCACGCACATTAGTAAACCCTGATGTCAAACCTGAAACAGGACGCAACCTAGAATTTGGTTTCCGCTACAGTGGCGAAATTGGCGAGGCATTCCTCAACCTTGGCGCAAACTACTTTAACACACATATTGACAATTATATTGGCCAAGTTGGTGTACCCGGCAGCACAACGCGAGAAGTTTGGGACGCGAACCTCGGCACCGCCAAAATCGACGGCTTTGAAGCAAGCGCCAACCTACAAGTTAGCAACTGGGACGCACTCGTGACTTTCTCAAACTCCAATCTGGATATTGAAGAACTAAATGGCGCCAACCTGACAGAAAGCTTGCGTGAAATCGGTGATACACTTGGAACCGAGCTAAGCTACACATTTGCTGATCTAGGCCTAATTCTAAGCTACAATGCGCAGCATATTTTTGAGGAAACCACCGTTAGCAATCAGGTCAAGAAAGGATACAGCATCCACAATATCAATGCACGCTGGGAAAATGCTGCAGGCGTTAACGGCCTCACGCTTATCTTTGGCATTGATAACCTGCTGGACAAAACGTTTACATCGCATGCATCCCGCACAGGTGACACATTCCACCCAGTCTTCGGCCCGCTACACCTAAATGATATTGAGCCCGGCCGTAACGTGAAATTCACACTTTCACAAGTATTCTAGATGTAACAAACCAACGGTAGCTGATGTGAACGTCAGCTACCTCTTTGAATATTGGTTGTTATATTCCCCAATAAGCTGCATAATTTGCAGACACGGATTTTTGGGGAAATCATGAAATATACACTAATCATATCTGCCATCTTATTCTTTGCAGTTCCTGGAACTACAGATGACACTGCGTCATACAATGATATGACCTACGACCAACTCAAACTGGTCAAACCAAATACACTTTCCAAAGCAGATAAAAAAGCCTGGAAGAAAGCGTATAAAAAGGCTGAAAAAGCTCACAAAAATGAAGTTAGAAAGAGGAAGAAAGCTGTCGTAAAACGCAAAAAAGCCGAACGGAAAGCAGCAAAGAAAAGAAGGAAGTTACTCACCAAACGGCTTAAGGATTTTGAGAAATCTTATAGTAAAACAAGAATACTCAGCGATGAATATGAACCGAGCATTAGGGTCGTTGGGCACAATAACAGTTGGCAAGCCAACTCCAGCTTAAAGTTTCTATTATCAACGCCTCCAGCAACCGAATACTTTATGCGTGCATTCTTTAGGCCTGACACTGAAGCCCTAACCCTGCAAATATACATCACCAAACATATATCAAAAAAAATACCAGTTTCCCCAGACGGAGACCCTCTCGTTTCTCCCATGCAACATGCGACCTATGAAAGATGGTGGGGCAATTACCATAAAGCAGCTCTGCCTGGTGGTTTTGAGCGCAAGATTATACCTATCAGAAAAAGCGCTAAGCAAAGCAGCGACACCAGTCCCTATTTTAACTTTTACGAAGAGTTTGCCATTTATCTGAACGAGCAAGACTTGCTGCAATCCATTAGCGACAGCCAGGATTTAAGCATCAAGATTTCGTCACGCTCAAGACAGTCTGTCATCCTAACGTTAACCCCAGACTATATTGCTGGATTCTTGAAAAAACTCTCCGAGGTTGACAGTCGGCTTGCTTACCTTTCTGAATCAGCAAACACGTTTATCACTCAAGCAAATCGGGAGTTGGGTGAGTAAGCTAAGACAACAATCCTAACTCTGTGCGGAGCTTCTTTGTTAGTTTACCTGCAATAATTTCATGGGCATCACTAATGTAGCTTTTGATATTTTCATCACTTAATACACCTTCACGCTCAACCTGCACCCATTTGGCACGCGCTAAGTAGGGCGCAGGTATAACACCCTCAAGCTCACACAATATTTGATAGCTTAGCTCACTGCATTTGAAGCTGATCTTATGATCATTCTCTGGTGTCCAAAAACTGCTGATGGCAAAGATTTTACCGCCAACTTTCCACACAGACGCACCCCCCCACTGGATCACATTGGTCGTTGCTTTCAACGACCTGCAGTATTCATCAAATTCATCTCGCGTCATGCTCGCCCCCCCGATACTACTCGCTCCCCCTGCGGATAATTTCAATTCACGCATTAATGTGAACATGATAATATGACCATATGCACGAACTGAAAGGAACGACTATGAAAGCAGTTAAATTACTTCGTTTGTTATTAGTTTCAATGGTTTTAGGTGCATTTACGATAGTGGGAATTCAACCCAGCGACTTGTATGGCCAGCCAGCCCTCGCCTTTGCAGACCCTGATGATGAGGACGAGGAAAAAGATAAAGAAGAAAAAAAGCGTGAACGCAAAGAGCGAAAAGCCGAGAAAGAACGTGAGCGTGCAGAACGAAAGGCCGAGCGGGCTGAGAAAAAAGCTGAGAAAGAACAAGAGCGGGCTGAGAAAAAAGCAGAAAAAGAACGTGAGCGTGCAGAACGAAAGGCCGAGCGGGCTGAGAAGAAAGCAGAAAAAAAGCGCGAGCGTGCAGAACGAAAGAATGAAAAGAAAAAGAAAAAAGATAAAGATCGCGATGATGAAGACTGCGACGATCCAGACACAAAATAGCCCCTACTTCGAGTACTCGGCTACTGCCGGGTACTCCCCTAAAACATCTTTCTATGACTTTTGGCTTTCTTCGTTCTTGTGCCTGGTTTACCGCCCATCGAGCGGCCCTTTGGTTTACCGTGCGTAGTACCCAAACCTAGTTCACCAGCCTCCAGTTTTCTAATCTCATCACGCAGCCTTGCCGCCTCTTCAAATTCAAGATTTTCCGCTGCTTCATGCATTTTCTTAGTAAGTGCAGCCATATGGGTTTTAAGGTTCGATCCAACCATATGTTTGGCATCATCACCAATATCAACAGTGACATAGTCACCTGATGTCGCATGCTCAATGATATCCCCAACATTCTTTTTAACGGTTTGCGGTGTAATACCGTTTAGTTCGTTATAAGCCTGCTGCTTAGCACGGCGACGGTTGGTTTCCTTGATCGCAGCATCCATCGAACCGGTTACCTTGTCAGCATAAAGGATAACCTTCCCTTCAGCGTTACGGGCTGCACGGCCAATTGTTTGCACCAGCGAACGCTCAGATCTCAAGAAACCTTCCTTGTCAGCGTCAAGAATTGCCACCAAGCCACACTCCGGGATATCAAGCCCCTCCCTCAGAAGGTTAATACCAACAAGCACATCAAAGGCCCCTAACCTGAGGTCTCGAATAATCTCAATGCGCTCAAGCGTATCAATATCCGAATGCATATAACGCACTTTGATACCGTTCTCATGAAGATACTCGGTCAGGTCCTCTGCCATACGTTTTGTCAACGTCGTCGCGAGCACGCGCATGCCGCTCTCAGCAATGCGCCTTGCCTCATGCATCAGGTCATCAACCTGTGTTTCTACAGGCCTCACGTCAATTTCAGGGTCAATCAAACCTGTCGGGCGAATAACCTGCTCTGCAAACACACCGCCAGTGCGTTCCATTTCCCAGTCACCCGGGGTTGCGGAAACATAAACCGTTTGCGGGCGCATAGCATCCCACTCTTCAAACCGGAGCGGCCTGTTATCCTTACAACTCGGGAGCCTAAAGCCATACTCGGCGAGGGTCCCTTTGCGCTTGGCGTCACCTCGGCTCATACCATTTATCTGACCAACACCCACATGGCTCTCATCAACAAACAGAAGGGCATTCTCAGGGATATATTCAAACAGTGTCGGCGGAGCTTCACCGGGGTTACGACCAGATAGATACCGGCTATAGTTCTCAATGCCGGGGCAAGCGCCGGTTGCTTCCATCATCTCAAGGTCAAAGTTAGTACGCTGCTCAATACGTTGCAGTTCAAGTAACCGATCTGCTTCTTTATACTCTTTAAGGCGCTGGGCCAGCTCAAGCTTAATTCCCTTTATCGCCTGATCAAGCGTAGGGCGCGGCGTCACATAGTGGCTATTCGCGTATACTTTGATAGTCTCTAGAACTTGTATTTTTTCACCCGTCAGTGGGTCAAACTCTACAATCTCCTCAACTTCATCACCAAACATCATCAAACGCCAAGCGCGGTCCTCAAGGTGACTAGGGAAAATATCAATTACATCACCGCGAACCCGGAAAGTTCCACGTTGAAACGCCGCATCATTCCGTGTGTACTGCATAGCAACAAGACGGCGCAATAAGTCTCGGTTATCTATCTCATCCCCAGCCTTAACATTGAAAGCCATTGCAGTGTATGTTTCCACTGCACCAATGCCGTAGATGCAAGAAACAGATGCGATAATTATAACGTCATCACGCTCTAAAATAGCCCGAGTTGCAGAATGGCGCATTCGGTCAATTTGCTCATTGATTGATGCTTCTTTCTCAACAAAGGTATCCGTACGCGGTACATAAGCCTCAGGCTGATAATAGTCATAATAAGAAACGAAATATTCTACGGCATTGTTTGGGAAAAAACTTTTAAACTCACCATAAAGCTGGGCTGCAAGTGTTTTATTTGGCGCAAGGATAAGAGCGGGCCTTTGGGTTTCCTCGATAATTTTGGCCATAGTGAAGGTCTTACCTGAACCAGTAACACCGAGCAAAACCTGATCGCGCTCCCCTCCTGAAATACCTTCAACCAGCTCCTTGATAGCGGTCGGCTGGTCGCCAGAAGGCTGGAATTCCGACACGACCTCTAATCGCTTACCACCCTCTGATTTCTCAGGTCGGTTTATTTTGCGCGGCTCAAATAACATCGGTGAGGTTTCAGCAGAAGGCATTATCAGGGCTCCAGAATTCTAGGCAGCCACACTGCCCCGCACATGCATTCTCTTCAAGAAAGAAATACATATAATTCCCGTAACATCACAATACTGACAATTTATGTCAGCATTTCATAAATGATCAATTTATAAACAATGTACATATTTTAATCATTATTTTCAACGAAATCATACCCGGTCAAAAATATAATGCTTTAAATTCAATTACTTATATAAAGTATTCGCTCTGGCACACACCTTGCTATTTCCTCATCACAATTACAAAAGCCGATTAAAACCTTCGGAGGAAATACAAATGCCCACTTTTAAAATTTCAAACCTTAAAACCTTTTTACTTGTAACCGCAGCCTCTACAACAATCGCAACCCTCCCTGCCCTAGCAGCAGATGAAGAGGCTATCACCCTGTCCGCAAACGCAGCGATTGTATCTGATTACAGATTTCGTGGCGTTTCACTCTCAGATAAAGATCCGGCAATTCAAGGTGGCTTTGACGTATCCACTAGCAGCGGATTTTATGTTGGCACATGGGGTTCTTCGATCGAAAATTTTGAAGGCTCAGAGTTTGAACTGGATATTTATGCTGGCTACGGCACCACATTTGGTGAGTTAGACTTTGACATCGGACTACTTGCCTACACCTACCCTGGCTCCAGCGACACCACATACCTAGAAGCTTATACATCAATTGGCGGCAGCGCAGGCGTTGTTGGCTGGACACTCGGAGCAGCTTACGCGTTCGATCAAGACAACATTGGCGGAGACGACAACATATACCTCTACCTAGATGCAGGCGCGCCCCTCGGTGATACACCACTCTCTGTTGGCGGACACATTGGATATGAAGATGGCGCTTTTGGCGCAGACAAGTGGGACTGGTCACTTGGCCTCACTTATGATTTCAAACAATTTTCACTGGGCGTTAATTATGTCGACACCAACGTAGACGGCCGCACAACCAAAGGAGGCGTCGTAGCGTCACTTTCCGCGTCCTTCTAAATCCTGATCAGTATCCTTTGTTTCTGTCTTCCCTGATACCTTTCAAAGGATTCTGCTTTCGCGCTTACTCGCCTTAGCTGCCTCCCCGGACGCGGCGAGCAAGCGCGAACAAACTGAAGAGCATAGCAGCCTGCATGCATCCCGCACACAAAGCTGCTATGCTCCTTTTTTCTCAACCCAGAAAAACCACTAAATCTAACGTCACAATCAAGAAAACTTCCCGTTGCCCCACAGCCATAACAGGCCTATCGTGCGTTCTTCATTCCCCCTTTTTTAGGACGCTTAAAAATGTCTTTTCTTTCAAAAACACTCGATCGCATTAAACCCTCACCCACCGTGGCACTGACAGGCAAAGTTGCCGACCTTAAGGCCTCCGGCAAGGATATCATCGGCCTTGGCGCTGGCGAACCTGACTTCGACACTCCGGACCATGTCAAGGACGCCGCCATTGCAGCTATGCGGGCTGGTGACACCAAATACACGAAGGTAGACGGTACCCCGGCCTGCAAAGCCGCAGTCGCAGAAAAATTCAAGCGTGAAAACGGACTGAGCTTTGATGCAAACCAGATCAGTGTGAATTCTGGCGGGAAACACACAATTTATAACGCCATGATGGCAACATTAAACCCCGGTGACGAAGTTATCATCCCAACACCTTACTGGGTTAGCTATCCTGACATCGCCCTCCTAGCAGGCGGTACGCCGGTATTCGTAAATGCCACACTCGCAACTGGCTTTAAAATTACACCGGAAATGCTCGAAGCTGCGATTACCCCTAAAACCAAATGGCTTATCTTTAACTCTCCCTCTAATCCATCTGGCGCAGCCTACAGCGAAGACGAAATCAAAGCACTCGGCGAAGTACTTAAGCGTCATGAACATGTTTGGGTTTTTGCTGACGATATTTACGAACATATTGTCTATGAGAATTTCAAGTTCACCACCATTGCGCAAGCAGTGCCAGAGATCGCACATCGCACACTTACCATGAACGGTGTTGCGAAAGCATACGCCATGACAGGATGGCGCATTGGATATGCAGGCGGTGACGCTGCACTCATTAAAGCCATGGCAAAGGTACAATCACAGAGCACATCAAACCCTTGCTCCATAAGCCAAGCCGCCACGGTAGCAGCCCTTACTGGCCCGCAAGACTTCCTGAAAGATCGTGCAGCCGTATTCCAAGGCAGACGTGATCTAGTTGTCAGCATGCTTAATGAAGCTGCGGGTATTGAATGCCCTACGCCAGAAGGGGCCTTTTACGTTTACCCATCAATTGCGGGATGCATCGGCAAAACAACCCCGACCGGCACGAAAATCAACACTGACGAGGATTTTGTGACCTACCTGCTGGAAGAGTTTGGCGTTGCAGCTGTTCACGGCGAAGCCTTTGGCCTCAGTCCACACTTCAGGGTATCCTACGCTACATCAAACGAAGCACTTACCGAAGCCTGCAGCCGGATCCAAGACGCATGCAGTAAACTGAAGTAAAGCGCAAGCATGTCGCCAGATATTATTGCGACCTTACTGATACTATCGTCGGCGTTCCTGCATGCCAGCTGGAACGCCCTCGTCAAACATGCGCCTGATAAATACGCTACTGTTATCTTTGCCACGAGTTACTGCGGCATCATGTTTGTCCCTTTCGCCTTTTTTGTTGAATTTCCAACCTCAACAATGTGGGCATGGATCGCAAGTTCTGTTGCAGTTCGCCTCACCTATCAATGGCTTGCAGTTAAGTCCCTGGAGACCAACCCACTGACGGTCGCTTACCCACTATCCCGCGGGATGGGCCCCCTACTCGTTACTCTTTTTGCCGTTTTCATCCTTCATGAAACCCTACCACTTACCAGCTACCTCGGCATATCCATTCTGATTTTAGGTATACTCTTCACGCTCTCCTTCAAAGGTGCTGAACCTGCACCAAGTCGCTCAGCACTAATATACCCAATCCTCGCTGGCAGCTTCATCGCCTTCTATACAATTGTTGACAGTCGCGCTGTCATCAACACTGGCGACCCCTATGCATACATCGTGTGGTCAGGCATAGCATTTGCGCCTGCAACGCTCCTTGCCGGCATCATGCAGCGAGGCCCACGCATGGTGACAGAGTGCTTGAGCACTTGGCGCCTTGGATTACCCGTCGCTGTAATTTCCAACATGGCCTATGCCCTCGTGCTTCTTGCCTATAGCCTCGGCAGCATTGCAGAGATCGCCGCCCTCAGAGAAACCAGCATCGTCTTTGCAAGTTTAATAGGCTTCTTCTGGCTGAAAGAGAAAATTTCCAAAAACAAACTTGTCTCAATTTGCCTTATCGCAATTGGCGCATTAATTCTCAAACTATAGACCTTCACATACCTCACCTCTTGACAACGCTCCTCATAATCACTATTTCGTTAATTAGCGAAATAACGAAATAGAAGTATATGCCTGACGTATTCAATGCACTATCATCCCCTGTAAGGCGCCAAATTCTTGGAATGCTAAGGGAGAAAGACATGACAGCCGGTGAGGTCGCTGACCAACTGGATGTAGGGAAGTCCACGCTGTCAGGCCACTTCAATGTACTTAAAGCTGCTGACTTAGTTTCCACAAGCCGCCACGGCACCACCATTACCTACACACTGAATGTAAGTGTTGTTGAAGAAATGCTGACATTAATTGCAAACCTATTTGGGGAAAAGGAGCAACAAAGTGAAGAAGATGATCGCCAAACACCAAGCTTCCTGGGTAATTACCGCTCTAACAATCGTTAGTGGTATTGTCGCATTAGTTTTGGCCGATAGTGACGCGGCCGTTCCAATACACTGGAACGCAGCAGGTGAAGTGGACGGCACCACGTCACCCTTGACCGGCTTCCTGATGATGCCTGGGATTCAGGTTTTCACGATTTTACTTCTCAGCAATCTTCATCTTATCGAGCCACGTAAAGAGCACCTTGAGAAATCTGAAGGGCTTATATTCCTCGTGACATTAGGGTGTGCACTATTATTTGCAGCCATTCAGGGGCAAATCATTGCTGTAAGCTTCGGGTATGCTGGAAATTCTTCCATCATCTTTGTCGGCGTCGGTATTTTGCTAGCCTTAATTGGTAACTACATGGGAAAACTGCAATCCACTTTTACCGTCGGCATTCGCACACCATGGACATTATCGAGCGAACAAGTTTGGCGTAAAACACACAGGCTTGGCGGCAAACTAATGCTTCTCGCCGGTACAATTGTTGCTGTCTGTGGATTAATTGCCAGCCCTGAAGTCCAAACCTGGGTCATGCTGATCACAATTCTGCCAGCCGCAATTGTTCCAATTATCTATTCTTGGATATTGTGGCGTAAAGAACAGACACAATAATCGATAAAAACGATTGTATTTATAAAATCAACTCATTGGATCGATTTAATTGCATCTGCCATAAAGTCCTCAGCAAACAAAAACAGAGGATACTCAAATGGCACACTCAATCGACACAGAAACACAGACCACAATCGCAAATACCCTGAAGCCAATTCTCGCGGAAACATTTCAGCTCTATTTGCTTACACAAAATGTGCACTGGAATGTAGTAGGCCCTCTTTTTCAAGGCGTTCATGCGCTGACGGAAGAGCAATATACAGAATTGGCCCCAGCAGTTGACGAGATCGCCGAGCGTATCCGTGTATTGGGCCAGAAAGCTCCGGGCAGCCTCAAAAGCTATATGGCACTAGGCGAAATCGAAGACGGCGATGAAAATGCACCAGCTGAAGACATGGTTAAAACCTTATCAGCAGCGCACAACTTACTCGCCAGCCACATTCGCCCAGCCATCTCAGTTGCAGCGGACGCGGGCGATGAAGTAACAGCTGGGCTGTTAACTGACAGACTAACCGTCCACGAAAAAGCACAGTGGATGCTAAACGCAATCGTCTCCTAAGTCCTCAAACATGGCCAAGCCTTGCTTGGCCATACTCCCCCGTCTTATCACATTTCAGTCACTATCCGCCCTGCGGCTTTTAGTTCGCTTGCGGCCCCCAATTTTACATGCTAGAAGCGCCCTATAGTAAGAATCGCTCGCAAAAACAGGGCAACAGATGAACGTGACATCAGACACACTTGTTTCTCTTGGAACATTAAAGCCAGGCTCAACTGGCAAAGTATCAGCTTTTGAAACTGGCGATACCGATATGATTGACCGCCTCCGTGAAATGGGGTTTGCAGAAGGCTTGGATATTGAACTTCTGCACCAAAGTCCTTTTGGCGGTGATCCAATCGCAGTGCGTATCGATGTCATGACCGTTGCACTGCGCCGCGAACAAGCAAACTTAATTAAGGTACAAATTGTATGACTACTGCGTCGTTGGTTGCGGTTGTTGGCAACCCAAACTGCGGTAAGTCCGCTTTATTCAATGCCCTGACTGGCCTTCGTCAAAAAGTAGCAAACTATCCTGGCGCCACAGTTGAAAGACGATCAGGCTCCTTGCTCGGTAAGACAGATATCGAATTAATCGACCTGCCAGGCTCATACAGCTTAACACCCCGCAGTCCGGACGAAGAAGTTACCTACAAGGTACTTTCGGGCCAACATGATATCGAACAAAAGCCTGACGCGATACTTTGCGTTATAGACGCCACGAAACTGCCTCAGCACCTAAGATTTGTTATAGAGCTTAAAAACCTAGGTTTGCCGATGGTTATTGCGCTCAACATGGTTGATTTGGCAGCGCGCGAACGCATCGCGATTGATGTACAAGCACTTTCTGACAAACTTGGTGTGCCAGTCATTGAAACCGTCGCCGTCCGCAAAAAAGGCCTGAAGGAACTGACGGATGAAGTGATCGTCTCGTTTGATCGCACACCCACGCGTGCTGTAGATTTTGGCGATACAGTAAAACAGCGCCAAAAATCAGCACGGAAAATTGCCTCTGATGTGATGATGTCAGAAGGGATTGGCCACAAAACCACGCGCGTTCTTGATAGCTTCCTGCTCAACCCCATTGCAGGCCCCATCATTCTATTCGCTTTACTCTTTACAATATTTCAGGCCGTGTTCGCTTGGGCTGAAGCTCCGATGGATATGATCGACGGCGCAGTTGGTTCACTTCA
>JBFOLV010000638.1:0-3003 GCA_040830325.1 Kordiimonas sp.
AATTCATGTGCTGACATCATATTATGAACTGCGGGCTCATAAGCCGAAGCTATCGTACAAGCGTGCAACTCTTGAGGCCATGTTGGATATGTGGGTCCCTGTGACATTAACTACGCTTACGACAGCTGCCGGTTTCATTGGGTTGTCAGCTGCCTCAATTATGCCGCCCATTATGTATTTTGGTTTGTTTGCTGCGCTTGGTGTCATCATCGCATGGGCTTTCACTATGTTTGTATTGCCGCCAGCTATTATGTTGATGCAGTTAGAGCGCTCACCCATGTTCAAACTGTCTGGAGAAAAAGATGCGGGCAGGGTTGGGCATGCTCTTGCTGCGGTGGCGAGTGTGTCTGCTCGGAATCCTATTGTGGCATTAATTGCTGTGCTTGTATTTTCTGCAACTGCTTTTCTCGGCGCAATGTCTCTGCGTGTTGATCGGGCACAGGTTGATAACTTTAGAGCTGACGAGCCCATCAGGGTTGCAGATGCGGTGATTAATGAAAAACTTGCGGGTACATCTTATCTGGACGTGATTGTCGAAACAGATGAAGAAGAAGGTCTGTTAGACGGAGAGCGCATGGCCCGCGTGGCAAAACTTCAACGCTATATGGAAAGTCTTCCTTTCGTAGAGAAAACCGTTTCCATTACTGACTATATTAGCTTGCTCCATAAAGCGATTATGGTGGATGAAGAGAATGTATCTGAGTTGCCAGACAATGGTGACGCTATCGCTCAATATTTGCTGCTATATGAAAGCTCAGCGGACCCCACTGATTTTGAAGAAGAGATAGACCAAGGCTACCAAACCTTGTTGGTACGGGCCTATATGAATTCTGACTATTTCAGCCAAGAGCGCGATGTGGTTGAAGCCCTGGAGCTATACCTTACAGAGGACTTTAACCGTGAAGGCATGACTGGCGTACTAAGTGGTCGGGTCAATGTTGATTACCACTGGATGAAAAGCTTGTCAGAGAGCCACTTCACCAGTGTTGGTATCTCACTAGTGCTGGTTTGGGTAGTGTCTAGCTTGCTGTTCAGGTCGAAACTGGCGGGGTTGGTGGCTTTATCGCCGGTACTGTTAACGATCCTTGGTATATACGCGTTGATGGCGTCATTGGGGATATATTTGGAACCAGCAACATCTATGTTTGCAGCTATTTCTATTGGCGTTGGCATTGATTTCGCTATTCACTTGATTGACCGTTTGCAGTTGGGTTTGAAAGCCGGAAAATCGGTAGCTGAAACTGTGCAAGAGAAGTTTCCTCATGCTGCGCGCGCATGCTTCTTCAATGCTTCCGCACTTGGTGCCGGTTTCTGTGTACTGCTGATTAGCGAATTGCCAACATTGCAGCGTTTTGGAGCGCTTGTAGCTTTCGCCTGCATAGTAAGTTTTCTAAGTGCTCTGGTGATAGTGCCAATGGCTTGGTCCTTGTTAGAGCGGTTCCGTGACTTTCCTTCAGATGAAGACGTTTTGAATGAGGCAGGGCTATGACCTTGAACCAGAAGGGAGGTTTAGATTTTCTCCAGGGATCGGTGCTGGCTGCCTTATGGCTTTCTGGTACGTTTTGCAGCTTATCAGCCAGCACCGACACGAGCCTTACGGGTGATTACATTGCAGCAAAAATGCATGAGCGCCGTGAAGGTGATGCCGTCGAACGCACACTGTTCATGGACCTCGTTAATAAAAATGGAAAGGTCCGACAGAGGTCTGCAAAGGTTTTCCGTCGTAGTACTGCTGAGCAGAAGCAAACGGTTATTCGGTTTGATACGCCGAGGTCTGTTAAAGGGATGGCGTTCCTTACCCATGATCATTCAGCAAAGGCCGCGGCAGATGAGCAATGGCTCTATATGCCGGCTATGAAGAAAGTACGTCGTATCCCATCGTCAAAACGGGGAGACTATTTTCTGGGCACTGATTTTACATACAATGACGTGAAAGAAGAGCTCAAGTTCGAGCCCGGTGACTATGTGTTTACTTATGAAAATAGTTACACGAATGCGGGGCAAACTTTCCATAGAATATCAGGTGCACCATCAAACAAGTTGATCGCCAAAGAACTGGGGTATGGCGCCTTTAAAGCAACAGTAGCAGAGCAAAGCTGGATGCCGGTTGATATTGTCTTTTTTGATGAAGATCAGAAACCGCTCAAGCGCATTAACGTAGGCGAACTGGAAAGTATCGATGGGATTTGGACAGCTCTGGCCATTGAGGTCGAGCACCTTCAAACCGGGCATATAACACGTTTTAGCTATTCCGATATCAGCTATTCAGATGCACTGCCGAATGACTTGTTTGCGGTGCGTTCCCTAAAGTCTCGTAGCCGTTAGGAAGGCGATATGAAGAAGATGCAAAATCAACTGTTCAGTTGTGTTCTTTTATTGATGAGTGGTTCTCTCTCGTTTGCTCAGGAAGTAGATTTCGGCGGATATTCAAAGATAGATATTGCAGCTGAAGGCACTGATATCGTTAAAAGCCGACTTGAGATTGAACCGGGTTTTAATCTTGAAAGTGGTCGGGGGTGGGCTTTTACGTCTAGTTTACGCATACGGGCTGATCTTGTCGACGATCTGATACCTGGTTCTCCTGCCTACACCAGTTATGCATCACTAACAAAACCCCTCACTTTGGGTGATCATATAACAGCGGAGCTAAGAGACTTTTATCTCGATGCAGAAGTAACAGGTGTTAATTGGCGGATTGGTAAACAGCAAATTGTCTGGGGACAGTTAGATGGATTTAAGCTGCTTGATCAGTTAAACCCGCAGTCTTTCCAAGAATTTATTCTGGAAGACTTTGATCAGTCACGGATAGGGCTTTGGGCTGTAAATGCAGAGTTCAGTGTATCTGGCGCCGATCTGCAGCTTGTTTATTCTCCAGATACCAGCGTGGGTGATTTGCCAGAACAGGGTGCTTTGTTTGCATTCACAGCACCCCGATGCCGGTTTGGTATCAATGGCAATTCATTAGAGCAACCAATTGGTGTTGAGATAGTCAAGCCTAACAAT
>JBFOLV010000639.1:0-5781 GCA_040830325.1 Kordiimonas sp.
TGCGCCAAACAACACAAGTGCCGCCAGCCCCGCAGAACCAATAGCATACCCTTTAGTAACCGCTTTTGTAGTGTTACCTACTGCGTCAAGCGCGTCAGTACGATCCCTTACATCATCATCAAGGCCAGCCATTTCGGCAATTCCGCCGGCATTGTCTGTAACAGGGCCATAAGCATCAAGTGCAACCACCATACCCGCAAGAGCAAGCATCGCTGTAGCTGCGAAACCAAGGCCAATAATTCCCGCAAGACCATATGCGATAATTATGCCTGCACAGATTACAATCGTAGGCAATGCCGTAGATTCCAGAGAAATCGCCAGACCTTGAATAACGTTTGTACCGTGTCCTGTTTCTGAAGACTTTGCAATCGACTTAACCGGGCGGAAATCAGTACTAGTATAATATTCTGTAATCCAGATGATCACACCAGTAACAACCAGGCCCACAATACCGCAATAGTAGAGAGCCCGACCTGTAAAGCCTGTTGAGCCAGCCATGAAGACTTTCTCCATGTCACCGCCTAGCGCCCAGTCCATTGCGAACCACATAACAACCGCTGATAAAACAGCTGTTACGATAAAGCCTTTATACAGCGCTCCCATGATAGAGTTGTTACTGCCAAGCTTCACAAAGAAAGTACCAATGATTGACGTTAGAATACACCCGCCACCAATTATTAGAGGTAACTGCATAATTTCAGCAGCACCGTTGGCTACGAAAAGTGCTGCAAGAACCATTGTTGCACCAATAGTCACCACATATGTTTCGAACAAGTCGGCCGCCATGCCAGCACAGTCGCCAACATTGTCACCTACATTGTCTGCTATCACCGCAGGGTTACGGGGGTCGTCCTCTGGAATGCCAGCTTCAACCTTACCAACAAGGTCGGCACCAACATCCGCACCCTTAGTAAAGATGCCGCCACCAAGCCGTGCAAAAATTGAAATAAGGGAAGCACCAAAGCCTAGAGAGACCAAACTATCAATTACCATACGGTCTGTAGCAGGAATCCCCATTGGCCCCGTTAGAATGTAATAAAAGCCTGCAACTGCCAGCAAAGCCAGACCTGCAACAAGCATACCTGTCACAGCACCTGCCTTAAACGCGAGGGTAAGCCCCTCTTGCAGGCCTGTACGTGCTGCCTCAGTGGTGCGAACATTCGCTTTAACTGAGATAACCATGCCGATGTATCCCGCGACACCTGACAATACAGCCCCAATCACAAAACCGAGTGCCGCTAGTTGACCGATCACCACAAAAAGAGCAACAGCAACAACCACGCCCACAACGGCGATAGTACGATACTGTCTGTTGAGATAAGCTTGAGCGCCTTCCTGAATGGCAAGCGCTATTTCTTGCATTTTTTCATTGCCCGCGCTCGCTGATAAAATAGAGCTACGAGTTACTACGCCGTACAGAACGGCCGCCACGCCACAAAGAATGGCAGCGTACAACACTTCCATGGGATGTCCTCCCCCTAAAAAACCCAAACAATGGGCCGTGGGCCGGTCGATACTCCCAACATCCGTCCACGAGCGGCGATACTCCCCTACAATCCGCCCTGCCCGCACTAGACGTTAAACTGTGAAACAAAGTTCAACTTGGTTACCTTAGGAAGCAAATAGGAAGCTGGCAAGAGACTCTTCTAAAAAGAAAGGCCACACGATTTAACGTGCAGCCTTTCTTTAAACCTAATTAATATCAGGAATATTTTAGCGTGGCATAAGGATAGCTTCAGTTATCGCGACACTTTCAACAACACCAGCCCCCATGATTTCTGTGGCTTTTTTCTTAAACACATCTGCCAGTTTATCGAGGTCAAGCTCCGAAGGACTACCCTCTTTAGTTACATCGGTTTTACTGATCGATGATATGAAACCATGTTGTAATTGTGCTAGAGAACGCTTAATCGCAATTTGGTTCGCCTCACCATCCACCATAACATTGGCATTGATAAAATAATTACCAAGAAAACGGCGGCGACTATCCCTTGAACTATAAATAGGTACCGCAAGCCTTTCAAATGGCACGGCGATCAGCTCTTTTCTAACCGGCGCTGTCTTCTCTGCACCATTCTCTGTGGGTTGTGCTTCATTACCACCAGAGAAATAATATCCAGCGCCTCCGCCAAATGCGACGCCTAGCAAAAGTCCTAAAATCAAAAAGACCTTACTGGAGCCACCTTCTTCAATTTCCGCCTCTTCTGCCATATTTACTACCTAATCTAATTCTGCCTGAAATGTTGAAATCCAACGTTTTTAACTTGCACCAAGTTTCCGCTTTGATCAACCAGCCTAACACCCTCACCTTGCTCCACTGTGCCAATTCTTGTTATTGGAACAGCAACTTCCGAACTCAGCTGTTCAATCTGCTGCCTATTTGATCGTGGTGACGTGAATAAAATTTCGTAATCATCGCCACCTGACCAGACTAAATCAGCAAATGATGAATTTTCTCTCAACGCCGCTTCAGTAGATGGTGAAAGCGGTAACTTAGCTTGCTGTATAGTAACGCCGACTTTAGAGGCATTACATATATGCCCAAGGTCCGCTAGCAAGCCATCTGAAACATCCGCCGCACTATTGGCTATTCCATGGAGACTTAACCCGATTTGAAGCCTTGCTTGTGGACGGTGATATCTAGCTACTAGATAACCGGACGCAGAGGGATCTGCTTGTAAAGCCTTAAGGCCAATTGCCGCATCGCCGAGCGTCCCCGTTACATAAACATCGTCTTCAACTTTAGCACCCGAGCGCTTAATCATTGAGCTTTCTTCCACATAGCCCAAAGCAGTAATACTTATAGTTATTGGCCCCTTCGTGCTTGTGGTATCTCCACCAGCCAACTCAACAGGATAACTATCTTGTGCAACCTGTAAGCCGGCGGAAAATGACTTTAGCCAATTTTCTTCAATTGTTGTCGGCAGAGACAGGCCCAGAAAATATATAGCGGGCTTTGCCCCCTTAGCAGCTAAATCAGAAACATTTACTGCAAGAGCTTTGAAGGCTAAATCAAAAGGGTTAGCCCCTTCAAAGAAGTGGGTACCTTCGACAAGTATATCTTTGCTGACAATACAATCGTAGCCGGGTCTGGCCTTAATACATGCAGCATCATCTTTGAGCTCAAGCCCTGCTTCACCTGCGAGCGGCGCAAAATACTGGGCAATAAGATCAAATTCGTCAGGCATAGAAACCCTGCGTGGTGTTATGTGCGTAGAGCCTTGGCTAGCTTATCAAGCACACCATTAACAAAAGATGTTTCGGTCCGGTCATAAAAAGCATGGGCAATATCAAGATATTCATTGATAATTACTTTTGTCGGCACATCTGGTCGCGCAGACAATTCATAAGCCCCAGCTCGGAAAATAGCGCGAATAATCGATTCAAGACGGTCAAGTGACCATTCCGCATTCAAGCACGGTGCGATCTGTGCGTCCCATTCCTCTTTACGTTCCCAGCCACCTTCAGTAACGTCGGCAAACAAAACAGCATCTGCATCTACATATTGATCGCCTTCAATCTCAGCACCGAGACGGTGACTACGATATTCTTCAATCACAACCTTAGAATTTGGCTCATCAGAACGCTCAAGTTGATACAGCGCTTGAACAGCGGCCAATCGAGCCGCGCTTCGTGGGCCGCCTTGCTTTGTTTTATTGTTTGAACGATCGGCCATTATTTTACACCAAACTTATTCTTGAGATTAATCATCGCGAGCGCTGCGTTTGCTGCACCACCGCCTTTATTTTTGTCAGTTCTATTCGCACGAGCCCAAGCTTGATCACCATTTTCAACAGTTTGAATACCGTTGCCAATGGCCAAATCATGCTGAAGTGCTAGATCAGTGAGACCGCGTGCACTTTCACCGCACACATAATCATAGTGGGTGGTCTCACCGCGAATAACAACACCCAAGGCGACATATCCATCAAACTCGCTATTCGTGCCTATTGCAGCAAACTTGATCGCAGCAGGAATTTCAAGCGCACCAGGAACCTCAACGCGTTCCCATGTAGCACCAGCAGCTTCGATAGCTTCAATTGCACCTGCTGCCAATTCATCAGCCAGGTCAGTATAAAAACGCGCTTCAACAATCAGGAGGTGCGGTTTAGACATAGATCTTCCTTAAAACCATCATGTGGGCCTCGATTTGGTCGACGCCCACACAAAACAAATAAACTGGCCTGAAGTCACTTCAGGACTTTTCCGGAGATTAGTCCGGTATTTTGCGGTGTTCTACGATATCTAGGCCGTACCCTTCAAGCCCAATTACGTTACCAGCCGTATTTGAGTAGAGTACCATATGGCCTACGCCCAAATCGCGCAGTATCTGTGCACCAATTCCATAGTCACGTAGAGCCCCCTCTTCTTTCCGAGGTTTTCTACCACCAACGATTTCTGAAGGCCGCATCGCCGTCATGCCGGGGAATAATACGACAACCCCCTTACCGTCACTTTCAATAGCACTCATAGCTCTCGATAACTGGCCACTACGTGGGTGGTCCATTTCAAGCAAGTCTTCAAACGGATTAAGAGAATGCATGCGCACAGACGTTGGTTCATCTTCAGAGATATTACCAAGCGTTAATGCAACAGTTTCTTTACCGTCATCAACTGAACGATAAACAGACACGCGCCACTCTTTACCACTTTTACGGCGCAGTTCCGTATCCGAAATACGCTCCACCAGCTTATCATGCTTCAACCGATATGCGATCAAGTCTCGAATTGTCGCTACTTTGAGGCCGTGCTCTTTCGCAAACTCAACCAAATCCGGTAAGCGCGCCATTGTGCCATCTTCATTCATTATCTCACAGATCACTGCTGAAGGGTTTAAACCCGCTAGCCTTGAGATATCAACAGCGGCCTCTGTGTGGCCCGCACGAACAAGTACACCGCCATCACGCGCTATAAGCGGAAATACATGGCCCGGCGTCGCGATATCCTCTTTGCCCATCTTTGGATCAATTGCGACCTCAATGGTCCGTGCACGATCAGCAGCGGAAATGCCTGTAGTAACACCAGTCTTTGCTTCAATAGACGTTGTAAAGGCTGTCTGGTGACGAGACTGGTTATTAGTGCTCATTAAATCTAAGCCAAGCTCTTCAACACGTGCGCGGCTCAGCGGCAAACAAATAAGACCACGTCCATGCTTCGCCATGAAATTCACATTTTCCGGCGTAGCCATTTCTGCAGGGATAATTAGATCACCCTCGTTCTCACGGTCTTCGTCATCCACCAGAATATAAATTTTACCCTGGCGTGCATCTTCAATAACGTCTTCAATCGGAGATAAAAAATTATGAGGCATTCAATTAGCTCTTCTCTTGAAGGCGTGCGACATAGCGCGCCAAAACATCAAACTCTACATTTACGAAGTCACCGACACTCGCATTTCGAAAGCTAGTCACTTCCTGCGTATGCGGAATAATATTTATTGAAAAGCAGGTGCTCTCTGGTTCGTCTACAACAGCATTAACGGTTAGAGAAACGCCATTAATGGTCACACTGCCCTTCTGTGCGATATAACCACCGGAGTTCGAATCGATTCGAATCATCATTTCTATCGAGTCGTCTACTGGTGCAAACTTAACAAGTTCACCAACACAATCAACGTGGCCGGTTACTATATGGCCGCCCAATTCATCACCGAGCTTAAGAGAGCGCTCAAGATTTACAAGCGCCCCTTCTTTCCAACTACTAAGGTTCGTAACATTTAATGTTTCCCTAGAAACATCAGCGGCGAACCAACCTTCTGCTTTGTCGACAACAGTGAGGCAA
>JBFOLV010000640.1:0-2054 GCA_040830325.1 Kordiimonas sp.
AATGCGTGTAGCGCGCCATGCCGTCTTTGTGTTGCCTATCCGCAGTGATGTTGGCAGGGATCAGCTCTTCTTGAGCAGTTATAGCCGGGTTCTTGTGCAGACCTGCCATAAGCGCGGTGCCCACGCGATGGGTGGGATGGCCGCGCAGATACCAGTGAAGGGTGATGATGCAGCAAACGCTGCAGCGATGGCAAAAGTGAAAGCCGACAAAGAACGTGAAGCTGGTAACGGCCATGATGGTACGTGGGTCGCACACCCGGCACTCATACCTATTGCGAAAGATATATTTGATGCGGCTATGCCTGACGCCAATCAACTCGCGAACGCGCGGGAGGATGTGTCCGTGACAGCGGCAGATTTGTTGGCGGTGCCGGAAGGCGAAATTACCGAAGCGGGACTCCGGAATAATATCAATGTTGCGCTTCTCTATTTAGCTGCGTGGCTGGACGGTATGGGCTGTGTGCCTATTCACAACCTAATGGAAGATGCTGCGACGGCTGAAATATCTCGCACCCAGCTTTGGCAGTGGCGGGTACATGCGGCTAAACTTGCGGATGGGCGTACAGTTGATGAAGATTTAATCAAGGCTGTGCTCGCTGAAGAAGTAAAAGCGCTTGAGGGTGAAACCTTTATCGGTAAAGCGAAGCTGTCTGATGCGTCCGCACTCTTTACCTGTCTTGTGATGGATAATGAGCTTGAAGAGTTTTTGACCCGCCCTGCATATGAGCTTGTGCTTGATTATGAAAAAGCTGATGCAGCTTGGATTTTTGAAAGTGAAGCTTATGGAACTTGATATTACCCCATGGCTCAATATGGCCATTCGCTGGCTGCATTTCATAACAGGCATCGCGTGGATAGGTTCTTCCTTCTATTTCGTGTGGCTTGATAACCACCTTGAAGAGCCGAAAGAGAAGAAGAAGGGCATGTCGGGCGAGCTATGGTCCGTGCATGGCGGCGGTTTCTATCATAAGCAAAAATATGCTGTTGCTCCTGAGGAAATGCCTGAAAAACTGCACTGGTTTAAGTGGGAAGCTTACTTCACGTGGATGAGTGGTTTTGCCTTGCTTGCCCTCATTTACTATTACGGTGCAGAGCTTTTCTTGATTGATAAATCAAAAGCTGATCTGTCTCAGTGGCAGGCAATTGGGCTCAGCTTGTCTTTCCTTTTCGGTGGGTGGTTTTTTTATGACGGCCTTTGCCGCAGTCCAATTGGAAAAAATAATAAGCTTCTTGGTGTTGTTTGGTTTGTCGCATTGGTGGCGGCTGCATACGGTTTAACGCAGGTATTTTCTGACCGTGGTGCTTTCATCCATATTGGCGCGATGGTTGGCACAGCTATGGCTTTCAATGTGTTTGTGATTATCATCCCAAACCAGAAGAAAGTTGTTGCAGACTTGATTGCTGGGAAGGAGCCCGACCCACGTCTCGGTCAAATTGGGAAGCAGCGGTCACTTCACAATAATTATATGACTCTCCCGGTGCTGCTGATGATGATCAGCAACCATTACCCGATGACTTTTTCAAATCCCTACAATTGGATTATTTTGGCGGGGCTTGCGCTTGTTGGGGTAATGGTACGGCACTTTTTCAACTTGAGGCATAAGGGTGTGTCAAACCCCGCGCTGCCATTTGGTGCGGCTCTCTTGTTCATTTTGATCATGATGTTTGCGTCAGATATGTCTGCGAGAAAGCGTGCTGAGATGGGTGAGATAAACGCAAGTTTTACGGCGGTGCAGGCAGTTGTAACGAAACACTGTGTTTCTTGCCATGCGGCGGTGCCAAGCCATGAGGCGTTTGATGAGGCGCCAATTGGTGTGCGCCTTGATACGCCAGAGTTTATAAAGCAACATGCGCCACGTATTATGGAGCAGACGGTAACCTCTGACATTATGCCGCTCGGGAATGAGTTAGGCATGACAGATGAGGAACGCGCTATGCTTGGTGAGTGGATCAAAAACGGTGCTAAAATAAAGTAATTTCTATAGGTTATCCCCCCAAGCCCAGCCACCATATAGATATCCCCGTCGGTGGTTGGGTGCTTGGATAACGAGAGG
>JBFOLV010000641.1:0-3907 GCA_040830325.1 Kordiimonas sp.
CAAGCTTCACAGCGACGATAAGATTAAGCGCGTCGTTATGTGTTCAGGTAAAATTTACTATGACTTGCTTGATGAACGTGATGCGCGTGACTTGAAAGATACGTATTTACTGCGGGTTGAGCAGCTATATCCATTCCCAGTGAATGCTATTTCAAAAGAACTGAAGCGCTTCACGAATGTGGAAAGCATTGTTTGGTGTCAGGAAGAACCTAAAAACATGGGTTCTTGGTCATACATTAACGAACCACTTGAAGAAGCGTTACTTGATTTGGATTTGCCAGTTAAACGGGCGAAATATGCCGGACGTTCTGCAAGTGCAGCTACAGCTACAGGGCTTGCTTCTCAGCATGCTACAGAGCAAACAGCACTCGTTGACCAGGCATTGACGCTATAAGAACTGAATTTTTAAGAGATTAGATAAAAGGGTAGGAGCAACAAGGTGGCAATTGAAGATATTGTAATCCCGCAAATGGGCGAAAGTGTCGCTGAGGGTACAATCGGCACCTGGCTGAAAGCCGTTGGCGAAGCAGTGGCAGCGGACGAGCCCATTGTAGAAGTAGAAACTGACAAAGTTGCAATGGAAGTACCGAGCCCTGTTGCTGGTGTACTGAAAGAGCAACTAGTTGCAGAGGGTGATACTGTTGAGATCGGTGCTCTCATCGCACGTATCGATACAGATGGGGCAGCGACGGCTGCACCTAAAGCTGAAGCGGCAGCGCCAACAGCGGCTCCCGCAGCAGCATCTGCGCCCGCGCCAGCTCCTGCGGCACCGGCACCAGCGCCTGTTGCGGCTTCTAATGATTTGATGCCAATGTCACCTGCGGTACGCCGTATCGTAGAGGACTATAACTTGGACCCAAGCTCTGTTGAGGGTACGGGTAAAGATGGTCGCTTAACGAAAGGCGATGTTCTTAAGGCAATTGAAAGCGGTAAAGCCCGTACGGTTGCAGCACCAGTTGCTGCTGCGGGTCCGGTTTCTAATGAGCCACGTGAAGAACGTGTGAAAATGACACGCCTTCGTAAGACGATTGCTCAGCGTCTTAAAGATGCGCAAAATACAGCGGCGATGCTGACGACTTACAATGAAGTAGACATGTCAGCTGTGATGGCTGCTCGTGCTAAATACAAAGATTTGTTTGCCAAGAAACATAATATCAAACTTGGCTTCATGAGTTTCTTCACGAAAGCATGTTGTCTGGCCCTTAAGGAAGTTCCTTCTGTTAATGCTCAGATCGACGGCGAAGAGATTGTTTATCATAACTATGCGAACATTGGTGTTGCCGTATCTGCGCCAAATGGTCTTGTTGTTCCGGTTCTTCGCGATGCCCAAGATATGGGCTTTGCTGATACTGAGCTTGCAATCGCGGGTTACGGTAAAAAGGCTCGTGACGGTAAGTTGACGATAGATGATATGCAGGGCGGTACATTTACCATCTCTAATGGCGGTATTTTTGGCTCTTTGATGTCGAGCCCAATTTTGAATGCCCCACAGTCAGCCATTCTCGGTATGCATAAAATACAAGAGCGGCCAATGGCGGAAAACGGGCAGGTTGTGATCCGCCCAATGATGTATTTGGCGCTTTCATACGACCACAGGATTATCGATGGACGTGAGGCCGTGACCTTCCTAGTGCGCGTGAAAGAGGCCCTTGAGGATCCAACACGCTTGCTACTAGACATGTAAGGTGGTGAACAGAGATTAAGACGAAATACATATGGGTGGGGTGCCTTTTGGCCTCCGCCCATTATTACAATAAATAAGGGATAAAAAATGTCTGACGCATTTGACGTTGTTGTTATTGGTGCTGGCCCTGGTGGCTATGTGGCAGCCATTCGTGCCGCTCAGCTCGGTCTCAAAACTGCTTGTATTGAGAAGCGTGAAACACTTGGTGGAACATGCTTGAATGTAGGCTGTATGCCTTCAAAAGCTCTCCTTCACGCTTCGCATCTATATGAAGAAGCTAATCATGATTTCGAAAAATTTGGCCTTTCTGTAAAAGGGCTCGATTATGACATCGAAAAAATGCTTGCCGCTAAAGATAAAACTGTTGAGGGCCTCACGGGTGGTATTGAATTCTTGTTCAAGAAGAACAAGATCGAGTGGATCAAAGGCGCTGGTAAGTTTACCAAAGCAAACACCCTTGAAGTAGCGCTCAATGATGGTGGTACACGCACAATCACAGCGAAAAACACGATCATAGCAACGGGTAGCGATGTAGCATCTTTGCCGGGCATTGAAATCGATGAGAAAACTATTGTTTCTTCTACCGGCGCACTTGACTTAAACCCTGCGCCTAAGAGCATGGTTGTTATTGGTGGCGGTGTTATTGGCCTTGAGTTGGGTTCTGTGTGGCGCCGGTTGGGCGCTGAGGTAACGGTGATTGAGTTTATGGATCAGTTGTTGCCGGGCATGGATATGGAAGTGCGTAAGAACTTCGGCCGTATGATGAAAAAGCAGGGCATGAAGCTGAAGCTTTCATCGAAAGTGATTGGCGTTGAGAAAACCAAGAAGGGTGCTACGGTAACGTTTGAGCCTGTTAAAGGTGGTGACGCTCAGACGCTTGATGTTGATGTGGTGCTGGTGTCTGTTGGTCGCCGCCCATACACTGACGGTTTAGGCCTTGAAACAGTTGGTGTTGAGATGGACGATCGCTCACGCATTAAGATCGGTCATGATTTTTCAACTAATGTTCCTGGCATCTATGCAATTGGTGACGTTGTTGAAGGACCAATGTTGGCGCACAAGGCAGAAGATGAGGGTGTTGCAGCTGCCGAAAATATTGCAGGCTTAACGGGCTATGTTAACCACGACGTTATTCCTGGTGTTGTCTATACATACCCAGAAGTTGCTGCTGTTGGTAAAACTGAAGAAGAGCTAAAAGAAGCTAAGATTGCTTATAACGCAGGTAAGTTCCCCTTCACTGCAAATAGCCGTGCAAAAGCTAATATGGCAACAGATGGTTTCGTGAAAATTCTTGCAGACAAAGAAACTGACCGTGTGCTCGGCGTACATATTATTGGTGCTGACGCAGGTAATATGATTGCTCAGGCTGCAACTGCAATGGAATTTGGCGCTTCAGCTGAGGATATCGCTCTTACGTGCCATGCGCACCCTACAGAGACCGAAGCAATGAAGGAAGCTGCGCTTGCGGTTCATAAGCGTACTATTCATATGTAGAATTTATGCAAAATAGATAAGAAAAAGCCCCGGGGACACTGCCGGGGCTTTTTTGTTTGCTCTCTAATAAGGGTTAGGGAACAAGTACTATTGGACGATCAACACGGTGCGCCAGTTCGTTAGCTACACTGCCTATTACCAAATCCGCTACACGAGAACGTCCGCGTCTGCCCGTGAAAATTTGCTTAGGTTTCATTTCATTTACCCGCTGGCTAATGGTGTCGACCGGGTCACCCCAATGAAGCTCTGACGAAATATCTACGCCGCTATCAGCATGACGGTTATGGATCGGATCCAAGATACGAGCTTTCGTTTCCGGGTCTTCTTTACTTTTATCGATCGGGCGGTGTGCTGCTTGATCAACTGCCATAGGCTGAATGTTTTTCCATGGCACAACAGTGATAAGGCAAACTTCAGCGCCAGTGGTTTTGGCCATACCGACTGCATGGTCGGCGGCTCTATTTCCCCATTCGCTACCATCTACTGCAACGAGGTATAAATCTTTGGACATGTGATACTCTTTTAAAATCTAGTGGTGATTGGCTTTTACCTAAGCGCTGGTTGAGTGGGGCAACTAGGGTGTTGTCCCTTAGCTCGGTTTAAGGAACCAGGACAATTGGTTTACCGACGGTGTGAGCAAGAGAGTTGGCGACACTGCCGAGTACAAGGTCCGCTATGCGAGATCGACCTCTACGTCCGACAAAAATCAAATTTGCTTTGGTTTCCTTA
>JBFOLV010000642.1:0-3610 GCA_040830325.1 Kordiimonas sp.
CGGTTTGTAAACCTGATACTGAAGGTTAATGCAGTTTGGATAAGATCCTCGAACTGGATATAAAAACGGTTCCCGCTTGCGCGAAGAATTGAGACATGGAAAGCAATATCAGAAAGAAGCGGATCATCATCACCCACTTCGGCCGCTTCCATGCGGCGAATAGCGCTTTCAATTGCTTCCACTTCCTCGTCGCTGGCACGCTGCGCTGCAAGCCATGCAGCAGCTGGTTCAATAGGTAAACGGATTTCGGCAAACTCTGAGAGCAGTTTTAAAGAAAATTTACGCTCTAGAAGCCACCGAAGCACATCAGGATCTAAAAGATTCCAGTTTTCTTCCGGTTCAACCCGTGTGCCTTGTCGCGGACGTGCAGTGAGCAAGCCCTTAGCCGTTAACATTTTAACCGCTTCTCTCAAAACACTTCGGCTCGCTTCAAATTGTTCGCATAGCGCCGCCTCAACGGGAATAGGGTTTTCTGGAGAATACTTTCCGGTAACAATCGCAATACCGAGTTCCTGTACAATTCCAGTCGTTAGATTTTGTGGTCTAGCCATTCTATTTCCCGTTTTTAGTCAA
This sequence comes from Kordiimonas sp., assembly GCA_040830325.1. Taxonomy (GTDB): domain Bacteria; phylum Pseudomonadota; class Alphaproteobacteria; order Sphingomonadales; family Kordiimonadaceae; genus Kordiimonas. Next base: position 574 of record JBFOLV010000642.1, read on the forward strand.
CAAACCTGACGCCTTAAAGTAAGGCTCTGCTGATCCTTTTGTGTTGGTCTTATACATCAACAATGCCCCCGCATGCTGATCATCAACCAACTCTTCAGCAGAAAGCCCTTGGCGAGCGGACGTAACAAAAAGAATATCCCGCGCAGGTCCCCCGAAAGCTACACAACTTGGTTGCGTAACTGGCGTTTCAACTATCTGAGCCACTTCACCTTCTAGTGTATACTGAACAACCTGTCCAGCACCCCAGTGAGCGTTCCATAACTGACCGTGAGTATCTGTCACAGCCCCATCAGGAAAAGCCCCTTCAGGGGTCTTTGCAAACAACCTCCTATTGCTCATTTCACCAGTGGTTTGCTCTATGTCATATAGGTAGATTGCTCGCGTGGGCGAGTCCGCAAAATACATTCGGTTGCCGCCAGCATTCCAGCAAATCGCATTTGAAATTGCTATACCTGTCTCTTTAGTGCTTAGCGCGCCACTATCTTCCAAACAGAATAGATCAGCATCAGCGTCTTGACCTTCTGCCTCTACTAGCCCACCACACCAAAAGCGTCCTGATGGGTCTACCCGGCCATCATTGAGGCGCCGACCACTGGTTTTATTCACACTATCTGGCTGTGCCACCCAGTTCAGATCACCAGAACGGTAATCAAATAATGCAAAGCCACAATCAAAAGCCGCAAGCAACTGCGTCGGTGTTTCAGTTAAGGCAAATGAGCAAAGCCGGTGAGGCAGCTTAATTTTTTCAACATTGCGCGTGGCAAAATCGAGCCTAAATAATTTAGATTCCTGAATATCGGTCCACAATACAGCCCCAATTCGCTCATCCCAAACAACACCTTCACCAAGGGTATTTTGAACTGGGATTATATCAATCAGCTCAGCCATACATCACCACCACGTCGCATAAAGGGCAAATAGGATAATAATCACAGCCAAGCTAGCAACATTGAAACCATTGCTCGTAGAAAAGTCGATCCCGTCATTATCCATATTAGTCTCAGGTTCAATTTTGCCAGCATACTTAGAAATTAGAACCGCTATCGCCGTACAAGCAACAAAAACAACGCCAACTCGATCAATGAATGGTAGTTCCGGCCAAACGAGTTTGAGGGTAAGAGAAAGTGCAGCAGAGCCTATTGCACCAGCAAGGGCGCCCTTGGTTTTAGCACCTTTCCAGAATAGTCCAAGAATGAAAATTGCCACAATGCCCGGTGTAAAGAAGCCAGTAAATTCCTGAATATATTGAAACGCCTGATCAAAATTTCCTAAGAGAGGCTTTGCAGTAATCATGGCTACAACAAGCGCCAATATACTCACTGTACGACCAACAGTTACAAGCTGTGTTTCATCGCTTCCGTTCTTATAGAACGAATAGATATCCAACGTGAATATGGTGGAAATACTATTCACCATAGAAGCAAGCGATGAGACGATAGCTGCAAGAAGTGCTGCAAATACAAGCCCTTTCAAGCCCACAGGTAATAGTTTCATTACCACCGGATACGCTTGATCAGGCACTTCTAGGTCCGGAGCTAACACAAAAGCAGCAATGCCAGGCAAAACAACGATAAGAGGCATCAGCAACTTAAGAAAAGCAGCAAACACAATTCCCTTTTGTGCTTCACCAATATTCTTGGCTGCTAATGCGCGCTGAATAATATATTGGTTAAAGCCCCAATAGGATAAATTCATAATCCATAAACCACCGACGAGCACAGATAGCCCCGGCAAGCTGGCATAGTGAGGATTATCTGGTGACAAAATCAGATCAAACTTCTCTGGTGCCTTGTCCATAAGCTGAGAGAAGCCTTCAATTACACCGGCTCCCCCAGAGATCTGATTGAGCGTGATGTACGCAATAACAAGCCCACCAAATACAAGTAGTACAACTTGAATAATGTCTGTCATCGCAACAGCTTTTAGACCGCCATAAAGTGAATAGGCGCCAGCAAAAATACCTAGCCCCAAGAGGCCATACAATAACTCTACACCAGTTACCGTATTAATCGCCAAAGCGCCGAGCCATAGAACTGATGTAAGATTAACAAACACATAAATGCCAATCCAGAACACCGCCATAATAGTACGTACGTTATGGTCATATCTCTGCTCTAGGAACTGCGGCATCGTATAGATTTTATGCTTTAAAAAAATTGGCAGGAAATATTTCCCTACGATAATAAGGGTAATTGCTGCCATCCACTCATAAGAAGCGATTGCCAGTCCAATCGCATAGCCAGAGCCAGATGCGCCAATAATCTGCTCAGCAGATATGTTAGCTGCAATTAGTGACGCCCCAATCGCCCACCAAGGAAGCGCTTGACCTGCCAGAAAATAGTCTTTGGTATTTTTTTCATGACCAGATTTTTCACGAGAGACCCACTGCGCAAGCGCGAAAATCCCAACAGCGTATAAAACGACTATCGCTATATCAATTGTAGATAATGTCATGGCTCTCTCCCCTGATCATCCGCAATAGTTCAAAGAGCTTTTAGCTTTCGAGAGCGCAATACCCGGCGACTAATGCTTCTGCTTTTGAACGTAAATTAACCAGGGAAATACCCGGTTTGTATAAACTACCTCCAACCCCAAGCCCCGAAACGCCAGCGGCAAACCACTCGGACATGTTCGACGCATCTACACCGCCCGTCGCAATCACTCGAATATGTTGGGGTAGAACTGTTTTGATGGCCTTCAAATGGCCGATACCAGCTGAGTCTGCAGGAAACAGTTTCAAAAACGAAGCCCCTGCAGAAACTGCGTCAAAAGCCTCAGTTGGCGTGTAGCAGCCCGGCATTGAAACCATGCTCTTTTCTAATGTGCGTGCAATAACGGCCAGATTAGTATTTGGGGATACGATAAGTCGGCCGCCCGCTTCATATACCATGTCAACTTGCTCCGGGTTTAGAACAGTGCCCGCTCCGCACAGACATTCACCCTCCAAGTCCTTACTTAGCAAACGAATACTCTCATATGGATCAGGTGAGTTAAGGGGTACCTCAATAAGTTTAATCCCAGACTCAAGTAAAGCACG
>JBFOLV010000643.1:0-6441 GCA_040830325.1 Kordiimonas sp.
AAGATCAAAGCGATGCCGGAGAAATCGAAGAGGTTGTTGTCACTGGTACCTATCTAAGAGGGAAAACACAGGCTAATAGCCCGTCTCCTATCAAGGTCTTTGGTGCAGAAAATATGAACCAAATTGGTGCCAGTAATGTGGCAGATTTGGTGCAAACACTTACGATTAGTAACGGGGCCCAGAATAACCCTGATGCGTTCACTCAAAATGCAACCACTGGCACGTCGAACTTTAACCTTCGTGGTCTCGGCGTTGCGTCAACGCTTGTATTGATGAACGGCCGCCGTCAAGTGGTGGCGGGCACCGTTACCAATGATGGTATTGCATTTGTGGATACAAGTTCTTTGGCACCGCAAATTGCTTATCAGCGTATTGAAATATTAAAAGACGGTGCAGCCGCCCTCTATGGTACCGATGCCGTTGCGGGTGTTGTTAACTTTATCACCGATGATAATTTTGAAGGTGTTCAGGTTTCAGGTAAATACTCGACGCTTACGGATGAAGGTAGTCAGTCAGATAAGCTGATCGAAGGTAAAGTTGGCTGGGGTAATGACACCACACATGTCATGGCTGCCTTTAGTTATTATGATCGGTCGCCGCTAACTACAGATGAACGCCGCCTTAGCCAACCGCTAGACGACACCTCTGCATTAGGTAACCCGGGCGCTTTCTTCTTGTTGGGACAATTGCCTGTGATCGACCCAACTGGCTGTACTGCGCAAGGAGGCTTCGAACAACCTCGTGCTGATCTGCAGCCAATTTTGGACGCGCAAGGTATACCGTTTACTGCTGGTTTCTGTGGGTTTGATTTTGGGGAGTATTTCAATCTCGTCCCTGATGAACAGCGCACGCAAGCATATGGTGTGCTGACGCAGCAGATGGGCGACAGCCATGAATTCAGAATTGAAGGCGCTTACTCTGAAAATAAAGCGATTCGGAACAATTCACCGACCTTCCCATTCCTTCAGCTGCCAAGTGCGGTGGTGCCAAGTTACCATCCGGGGAATATCTTCCCTGAGGCACTGGGACCAATTTTATTCTTTGGCCGCGCCATCGGTAATGGCGGTGAGGCGTCACCTAATAGGTTTGCGTCAGAAACATACCGGTTCTCGGCATCTCTCAAGGGCGACTTCAATGATACTTGGGGTTATGATGTTGCTGTAACCCACGGTAAAAACACATATCAGGTCGCCACTCGTGATACTATTACGGCTAACTTCCAGAATGCCTTGTTAGGTCTTGGTGGTAATAGCTGTAGTGGCACAACGCCAGGCGAAAACGGCTGCCTATTCTACAATCCATTTGCCACAAGCTTCTCCGTGCTTCCGAACAGCCAAGAAGTGCTTGATTATGTGATTGGAGAGCAGGTTATTGACGGTACGTCCCGGTCTACAGTGTTTGATGCAGTAGTGTCCGGCGCACTTGGTTCAACAGCAGCTGGTGACATTGGTGTTGCATTCGGTATTCAGTACAGGGATGAAAAATGGGGCCGTGACTATGACAGCTTGTCTAATCAAGATGCCTTTGCTTTCATAATTGGTAATGGCGACTTTGAAGAAGATCGTACGGCGAAGGCCGCTTTCCTTGAAACGTTGGTGCCAATTTCTGAAGAGTTAGAGCTTTCACTTGCTGCACGCTATGAGGATTATGGCGGCAATATTGGTGACACGTTTGATCCCAAAATTGCACTCTTGTATCGCCCAAATACAAGCCTAGCGCTTCGTGGCAGTTATTCCACCAGTTTCCGCGCGCCAAGTGTATTCCAGGTTTCAGGGGGGGCTACGTCTCTTAATCAGGTGTCTGATCCACTGTCAGGTAGTACGGCGTTTGCTGCAACACGGAATATTGATCCGGGTTCAGCGGGTCGAAATATCAAGCCTGAACAAGGTAAAGCATGGAACTTCGGTTTTTCATGGCAGACAGAGCAAGGCTTCAATCTGGACATGGACTATTGGAACTACAAATTCTCTGACGTGATTATCCAGGAGAATTTCCAAGCAATTGTGAATGCAGACCCGAGTGGTGATCGTGTTATCCGAAGCTCTGCAGGTACAATTTTGATGGTGCTTGTTGATTTTGTGAATGCCTCTAGTGTGAAAACAGAGGGCTTTGACCTAAGTACTAGCTACAATATTGATACAGATGCTGGCGTCATCACGCCGTTCTTCGAAGCGACCTATATCATGAGTTATGATCTGCGGCAGGCTGCTGGAGATCCGGTTATTGATGGTGCTGGTGGTCGGAACTTCTCCAACTTTGGCAGTCCAACACCGAAATGGCGTCTGAATGGTGGTATGTCTTTCACCAATGATATGCACGATGTACGCTTTTATGTGCGTCATATCTCAGGGCTTGATGATGATCAGGTTATTCGCGGCGTGGAGAACGGCGATATTGATAGCATGACCACTGTCGATGTTCAGTACAGTCTGAACTTGGGTGGTATATGGGACGATGCAGAAGGATCAAGTATTCAACTTGGTTTGATCAATGCCTTTGATAAAGCCCCTCCATATGTGTCTACCAATGGTGGTTTTGAGTCGCGAACACACGATCCGCGCGGCCGTCAGGCTTACATCAAATTGGTTGCGACTTTTTAGCAACATAGTTGACGTTACGGAATCAAGGGGCGGCTTTTGCCGCCCTTTGTCTTTTAGTCACAAGTGTCATTTTTTTTCTTTTAATGTTGTGTATTAAAGAAAGAATCACTTGACGTTCACGTAAGGGCACTAGATCATTTTTGCGAGGAGTTTGACCTATCAGTCAGGTTGCGCGATGCCAGACGCGAAGCTGACGAAGTGATAGGAAACAACGGATCGAATTTAACGGGGAGGACTTCAATGGCAAAGTTAGGCGGGCGCCGCATGCGTGCTCAGTTGCTCACGTCGGTTGCATTATGTGCAAGCGTGAGTGCAGTACCAGCAATTGCACAAGATCAGGATAGTGACTACTCACTAGAAGAAATTTTGGTAACAGCGCAGAAAAGGGAAGCGACCCTACAGGAAACGCCAATTGCCGTTTCTGCGGTTTCAGGGGCTGCCCTTGAGCAAGCTCAAATCCGTGATACGCGGGATATGCAGTTCTTGGTGCCATCGCTTCAAGTGGCTAAACGGGCATCTGCATCTAATACGACTTTCTCTATTCGTGGTATTTCCTCATCTTCGTTTAACTTCGGACTTGAGCCTGCTGTTGGCGTGTTTGTAGACGGTGTATACCGGTCGCGTAACGGCGCATCCGTGAATGACTTCCTTGGATTGGAGCGCGTTGAAGTGCTTCGTGGTCCTCAGTCGACATTATTTGGTAAGAATACGACCGCTGGTGTGATTAACTTCATTACCAAGGCGCCGCATTACGACACGGAAGTTGAAGGCGAACTAACATACGGTAACTATGACACCAAAATCGCCAAAGCTTCGATCAACCTCCCAATTCAAGAAGATAAACTCGCTATTCGTTTAGATGCGAACTTCCATAACCGTGACGGTGTTATCGATAATGTTGATGGCCGGAAACTCAATGAGCGTGATCGTTATGGGTTACGTGGTCAGCTCTTGTTTGAGCCAAAAGAGAATGTACGCATTCGCGTAATCGCTGATTATAGTGACCTTGATGAGGAATGCTGTGCAGCACCTTTCTTTGATATTACGCCGCAAACCCAAGCCGTATTAACCGGTCTTGGTAGTTCTATCACTGGCGCTAACCCGTCGGACCGTACAACAGCTGTGGAAAAAGATGGCATTCGGGCTCAATTAACAACCAAAGGCATTTCCGCCCAGATGGATGTTGATTTTGATAGCTTTACCGTAACATCGATTACAGCTTTCCGTAATTACGATGAATATAATGATTTTGATGCGGATTTCTCAGATCTGCCACTAAATAGAAATCGTATTACAGATCAGGATTATAGAACTTTCACACAAGAAATCCGTGTTGCGTCAGCAGGTGACAACACTGTGGATTGGATGTTTGGTGCTTATTATCTCGATCAAGACTTGAGCACGAATAATATTACCATTCAGGGGCCTGCGCTTCGTCCATTTGGTGATGCTCTTACTGGTGGTGCGATAACGGCTCTTGAAGGTGGTCTTGGTCTGCCTGCTGGTACGTTTCTGGCGGCAGGTTCTGGGCAGCAGAAAAGCCTATTTGAACAAACTAACGAAACACTTAGCTACTTTGGTAGCTTAGATTGGCATGTGAGTGACAAACTAACGCTTACTGCTGGCCTGCGTTATACGCACGATAAAAAGTCTGTTGTATCAGACGTTGTCATCAATGATCCGTTTGCCGCTCTTGATTTTGTGCAGATATTCATTGGTCAGGCAGTGGCTGGTGCAGTAGCACAGGCGCAGGCTGGCGGCGTACCAGCGGATGTGATTGCTTCAACAGTTATCCCGCAAGCCACTGCTGGAGCTCAGGCTGTAGCACTTGATCCAACAATCAACCCACTGTTGGGGCTTGGCCCGCTGCAGTTCTTCCCGCCTGCACCAAATATTAAAGACGACCGTAGTGATGACGCGCTTACGGGTAATTTCATTGCTAGCTATGACATGTCTGAAGAGTTCAACATGTATGCTAGCTACTCCCGTGGTTTCAAAGGTGGTGGTTTTGCCCTTGATTCAGCGGCAGCACGTGTTGGTAGTTTCTCATTCCGTCCGGAGAATGTGGATGCTTTTGAATTAGGTTTGAAGGCACGTGTGCTTGATAATCGTATGAGCCTTGATTTCGCGCTTTATAGCAACACAATCAGTGACTTCCAGGAAAACCTCTTCACAGGATCTTCGTTCGTACCGGGTAATGCTGGTAAACAACGTGTACGTGGTCTTGAGTTTGACGGTAAGTTCCAGGCGTCACCAAACTTGTTGCTGACAGCAGGCTTTAACTGGCTATTTGAAGCGAAGTATCTTGAATTCCCGAACGGCCCTTGCCCGGTGACCAACCAAGATGCATGTCGTGCAGAACAGGTTAACGGTGGCACAGCAATTGTACTTGTGGGCGACCTTGCAGGCCAACGCTTAGCGGAAGCACCTAAATTCTCTGGTAACTTCACTGCTAACTATGCCCGCCCGATCAGCGATTCATTAGAGCTGCACTTACGCGGTGAGCTATTCTACAATGGTTCACAAGCTCTGGCGCTTGATGGTGATACCCGTCAGGTACAAGATGGCTACGCACTTGCGTCAGCATCTATTGGCATCGGTGATGTGGATGGGGCATGGTCTGTACAGCTTTGGGGTCGCAATCTCTTCGATAAGTTCTATGTGGTTGATACCTTCAATTCTACTATTCCAGGCGGTAGCTTGAATGCGTATGTGGGTGACCCGAGAACTTACGGTGTGACTGTGCGCTTTAATTTCTAGAGTTGGCACCATAAATGATTTGAAAAAGGGTGGCTATTGCCGCCCTTTTTTTATAGGTGGCATCCTCATATGCCATTAGCACTTTATGTTGCAGATTTATTTCATTTATATGACACTTGCACTATAGCCCGACTATACAAGGGGCGGCCGCTATAGGGCAAAGGTTCAGGGAATGGAAAAGCATAAGGTCGACGGTGACCTGAAAAAAATCCAAGGCTTCAGGGCGGGTGCAAAAAAGCTGAGCAGAGGGCTTGCTAGCCTAGGGCTTTCAGTTGTCTTTCTCGTCGCCGTATTATTATACGCTGGCTTTCATGAGGGAACAGTAGGTACCGGTGCTTTTGTGGTTGCAGCAGCAGTTGTCGCTGCATGCATGGTAATGCATCTTGGTGCGAGTGATCTCGCTAATAACATTGGTCCCGCTGTGGGGGCACGTGTGTTCACAGCAACAGGGGCTCTGCTCATCGCCATTGCCTTTGAGATCGCTGGCCTGGTTATCGCGGGCGGCGACGTAATATCGACAATTCACAATGGCATAATTGGCCCTGCGGTTATCGCGGACCAAATGACTGTTATTTGTATAATGATGTCTGCTCTTATTGCGGCCGCGTTATGGCACAATCTGGCAACTTGGATTGGTGCGCCGGTTTCGGCAGCACATTCGATTGTTGGTGGCGCTGTGGGCGCAGGTATTGCAGCAGCAGGTGCAAGCAGTCTCGCTTGGGGCACACTTGGCACGCTTGCGGTAAGTTGGCTGATATCGCCTGTACTTGGCGGTGTTATAGCGGCGGCGCTTGTATATTTCGTTACACATAAAATCCTGTTTCAGGAAGATAAACTAGAGGCTGCTCGCACCTGGGTTCCTGTACTTGTTGGCGTTATGGCAGGCGCGTTTTCAATGTATCTGGCTATGAAGGGACTGGACGAAAGCTGGAAACCTGATGTTGCGCTGGTTTGGCTAATAGCGGCGGGTGGCTTTGCTGTAACATGGACAATTACTAAGCCATTTGTTGCAAAGGCTACAGTTGGTCTTGAAAACCGCAAGGGCTCGGTCGCAAAACTATTCACTATTCCGCTTGTTGGT
>JBFOLV010000644.1:0-3523 GCA_040830325.1 Kordiimonas sp.
CTGCAGTCATGTCGCCAATTAGCTTTGGCATGCCGTAGTGCTCTTTTCCATCAGGCTTATCTGACGCCGCATACCCCCGCATATCAGGCGCATATACAGGATAACCTTCGGCGGATAAAGCCTCCATTTGGTGTTTAAAACTGCGCGCTAACTCTGGAAATCCATGCATAAACACAACAGCAGGCTTATCAGCCTCACCAGGCTTGGGGCCAGCGTGATGCACTGCAATACGCACATTTTCAGACTGCACAAAGGTTGGACTATCGAACATGTTATTCCCCCCGAATATCAACACCCTTAACTTTCTGACATGAAGATTGATTGCTAGAAAGGCAAAAATACGGCAGTCGTTCCCAAAGCACTAAAAATATTGAGATAACCACGACAGCAACGCCTCATTCACTTCGCCGGGCTTTTCTTGCTGGCTCCAGTGGCCACATTCCCTCAAGTCAACTCTGACATACGGCGTACATAGGTGCTCCATGCCATCGGCTAGATTAGGAGGGCATGCTCTATCAAGGTCAGCTGTGATCATCAAGCATGGCTTATTTACCTTGGGCAAAGCACCATCAACAAGAAACCTCTTCTGATACTCCCAGTTCTCAGCCATGTTCCTATACCAATGCAGAGGTGCAGTAAAACCGCCTTCAGTATAAGCATCGATGTAAACCTGCATCTCTGCTTCACTTAACAATAAAGACCCACCCCAGGCAGCCTCCCCCTTCTGCAGCAGGCTCATCAGGTCAAGGTTCTCAACGTCGAAAGAAACACTGGGTTCACGTTTCTTGTCTAGCGATGGCCGACGCATAAAGAAGCGAAATGTTTGCTCAACATCTGCCTCTAAAATAGGTTCACACACACCTTCAGCCTGAAAACGGACAATGTACATTTCTTCACCCAACTTGGCGCGCATCATGGAAATCGGGTCAATGGGATAGTGCCGTGTTAAAGGTAAGTTAAGCCCTGCATAACCTAACACCCTACTACCGCAGTAAAAAGGCAATGACCAAAGGACAAGTGCGCCCCAGTCATGGCCGACAAATACGGCTTTTTCGATGTGATAATGGTCCAGCACTCCCATCAGGTCATCTGTCAGGTGCTTCATTGTATAATTGTCTTTACCAGCTGGCTTGGACGACCTACCAAATCCTCTCTGATCAAGCGCTAAAACTGGATAGCCTTCCGCAGATAGAGCTTCCATCTGCGCGCGCCAACTGTAGGCAAGTTCAGGAAATCCATGAAGGAAAACAATAGCTGGTTTCTCAGCCTCTGCGAGAAAGGGGCCTGCCCGATAAACGGCGAGCTTGACACCATTGGTGTCCACATAGTCAGGTGCGCTAAAATCAATCATGTAACATGAGGTAACGCACCCTAACCAACTGTCAAGTTGGAGAGCCCCGCACACCCAATTATCGAACCACTATGTTTTTTGATGCAGGTTAGACGCAATCAATGTATGTATCGGACTAACTGAAAAACACATAAAGTAGGCAGGGGGCTCTGTGACAGATCCGCTTAAAGACGGCGAATATTTTCATATTTGCCTACAAAAAAGCTATATCCACCATAAACCCATGGAGCGCGGCGACAGGTTCACTGTTGGAGAGACAAACAATCCCTTCTTCTCATTCTATGAAAACCCAAGGGACTACAAAGTAAACACACCGTCCGGCAGTGAACGCGTTCCTGCTATGCGTTTCTTAAGGGAAATCAACCGTGGCAAAATTGAATGCCCTGACCTTCCAAAGCAGGCGCTCGCAATCGCCAATCACTATAACATCTTAGCCCGCGAACTTATCATGGAAGATGCGCGACAGCAGTTTGCACCTACAGCCCCTTCCCGGAAGAAATGCATGTGGGTGGTAGACGACCTTGGCCTGGCAAAATATTGGCAAACAAAACTCAGTAAGCGTTCATACATCGTTCGCCTTCACCTTGAAGGAAGCTTTCACAAAGGGGACGCAACTTTGCTTATGAATGAAAGTGAGCCAATCTCAGAGACCTATTCAAAAGCACGTCAATACTGGCAAGGCGGCACCAGCAATGACCCCTTACCTGAAATATTATTTACAGGCGTGGGCGTTGTTATTGAAGATCATGTAACGGATGAAAGCTAAAGAAGGGCTTCAATCGCACCCCTGATTTTTTCAGGCTTATCTGACGGGGCAAATCGTTTAACAACTTCCCCCTCTTTATTGACGAGAAACTTTGTAAAGTTCCACTTAATTCGGCTTGTGCCAAGCACACCCTTTTTCTCAGACTTAAGATATTGGTACAACGGAGAGGCTTCAGGCCCGTTCACATCAATTTTTGCAAACATCGGAAATGAAACACCGTAGTTAATCTGACAAAACTCGCCGATTTCATCATTGCTGCCAGGGTCTTGTTTCCCAAACTGATTACAAGGAAATCCGAGAACAACCAGTCCTTTGTCTTTCAAATCTTTATACAGAGCTTCCAACCCTTCGAACTGCGGGGTAAAACCACATTTAGAAGCAGTGTTAACAACAAGCATTACCTTGCCTTTATAATCAGCGAGCGACTGATCTTTACCGGTCAGTCGAGGGCAACTAAATTCGTGCACGCTTGTCATCTAAAACTCTCCCTTGCAGCAATAACTTATAGGTCTGCATCTAAGCTAGAGCTACAGACCATAATGGCAAGAGAGTTTATGTTTCCTTATTCGCGCTGCGCAAAGACACTTCGAGCAGCTTTATTTCCCTCCGTGTCGAAACCCGATTTATTTGCATCCAAGTAAACAGCTCAATTAAGACAAGGGCCAACGCACTCAGAATTGCCCATACACCCCATTTAAGGGCACTTAGAACCTCTGTTGCAGTAACGACTTCGAAGATCGACCACGCAAGAAAGATCGCAAAACTAATTGCGAGGGTTAAAGCCACAGGAATTAAACGACGCAAAGGACCTTTAAATGCTTGAGAAACAAGCGTGGGAAGTACCGCACCCTCAGCATTCTCCTCAGCAAACAAATCAGCATCCTGTTCTAATTCACGGCGTATACGCTCATCAATTGAAGCCATTTTCTTCTCCTTCCATAATCTCCCTCAGGCGTTGGCGTGCCCTGTTCAAACGGGACTTAAGCGTCCCAACAGGCACTTCCAACACCGAAGCAATTTCGTTTAACTTCATATCTTCAAGGTAAAAAAGGTGGATGGTTTGCTGCTCAACAGCAGGTAACTTTTCAATAAGCCTCGAAACCTGCCCATCAGTCGCCCACTTGGCACTGGCACCATCAGCAACTTCAAGAGCGTCACCATCAAGAGACAGCATGTTTTCATCACGCTTGCGCATCAAATCAATTGTACGCCAACGCACAGCTTGAAAGACACGCGCTCTGAACATCTGAGGTTCATAAAGTTTATCGAGAGTACGCGCTACAGTAATCCATGCATCCTGAACAGCGTCCAAAGCTAGTTGTTCGTTACGGCAAAACCTTATTGAAAAACGTACGAGCGAAGCATGATAGCTACGGTAAAGCATACCAAATGCCTTATCGCTTCCC
>JBFOLV010000645.1:0-2526 GCA_040830325.1 Kordiimonas sp.
ATCCGTAGCTGACTACGCTGCAAATATGACGTCACAGGCGACAAATGCCTCAAGGCAAACAAAAGGCCTGACAGGTGCAGCAAACGAAGCCAGCGGAAATCTACAGCTCATCGCCAGCGCCGCAGAACAGCAATCTGCAGCCTTCCAGAAAGTGGCAGAGCAAACACGCCATTCAAGTAGCGCAGCCCATAAGGCGGTAGATCAGGCACAAACGACCAGCAGCGACATCAAAAACCTGACGTCCGCTGCTGATAAAATTGGCGAGGTAGTCACCCTGATCAGCGACATTGCAGGCCAGACTAATCTACTCGCTCTGAACGCGACCATTGAAGCGGCTAGAGCAGGTGAGGCCGGAAAAGGTTTTGCAGTTGTAGCGTCGGAAGTGAAGAACCTCGCCACTCAAACAGCAAATGCCACACTGGAAATTACAGAACAGGTTGCAACTATGCAGAATGCAACCAATACAGCTGTCTCCGCCATCAACTCCATACAAACCCTCATCCATACAATTGACGAAAACTCGAGCGAAATAGAACATTCAATGACAGAGCAACACGCCGCCACACAAGAAATAGCTTCGAATGTCGCCTATGCATCAAATGGCGCTGAGGCCATTACTGACACGGTTAGCACATTGAATGAAACAACAACGGAAACCGGACAAGCAGCAAATATCGTCTTGGATGCAGCAGAAGGTATGTACCAGCACGCAGAGAAACTTCGAACTGAAGTTTCAGCGTTCCTAGCAGGCATTAGAGAAGAAAACACCACTACGGAGAAGGCCGCAGCCTAGGCTTTTTGCCTGTCTCTTGATTTTTTACATACTATTCGCTACATAATGCCTATGACGCGCCGGCCCTTTGGGTCGGCGCTCATGTTTTGTATATGCCCTGTTGATCAATTTGGTGAGGCAGGGTGACAGGAATAATTGAATTAGGACCGGGACACATGAACGAAAAAGTGCCCATGTTAGCCGACGGCCACGCTAAGCTAGAAGCCGAGCTAAAAAATTTAAAATCCGTTGAGCGCCCAGCAGTAGTTGCGGCTATTGAAGAAGCGCGCGCGCACGGTGACTTATCTGAGAATGCTGAATACCATGCAGCTAAAGAGCAGCAAGGACATATTGAAACACGCATCACAGAACTAGAAAGCAAACTTTCTCGCGCTGACATCATCGACCCCAAAAGTCTCAATGGAGACCGCATCATGTTTGGTGCAACAGTTACTTTGATCGATGAAGATGACGAAACGGTTGTTTATCAGATCGTTGGCGAAGACGACAGCGATGTTAAAGGCGGAAAAATCTCTTACCAGTCACCAATTGCTCGCGCTCTAATCGGCCGCAGACTTGGCGATGAAGTAGAAGTACGCACACCCGGCGGTGAGCGTTATTATGATGTTGAAAAAATCGACTTCGTATAAGCCATCTTAAAAAACAGCCACTTAAGCCTGCCACCTTGGCGGGCTTTTTTATTTGATAGTTAGGGCAATAAAAAAGCCGCAAGCGTTTACTTGCGGCTTTCCATTATATATCGCCAAACCGTTAAACAACTTCCGGCAAAGGTACACCAGGCGTGTGCTTTGAAGTTCTAATCGTTAGGGAAGTTTTCACACTTGCCACATTGGGGGCAGGCGTTAACTCACCTGTCAAAAACGTCTGAAATGAAGCCAAATCATGCGCAACGATTTTCAATATGAAATCAATTTCGCCGTTCAGCATGAAACATTCGCGAACCATCGGCCAGCGCTGAACATAATCCTCAAACGCTTGTAAATCACTTTCAGCTTGACTGTGAAGCCCCACCATTGCAAACACCGTCAGCCCGTAACCAAGCGCCTCTTGGTTAAGCTGGGCATGGTATCCCTGCACGTAACCTTCTTCTTCAAGCGCACGAACACGGCGCAAACAAGGAGGTGCTGTAATACCAACACGATTGGCCAATTCTACATTGGTAATCCGACCTTCAGATTGAAGGCAGGCTAAAATCTTGCGATCAACTGCATCCAGCTTGACGCGACCCATTTGGAAACTCCCGATAAACTCTTTATTAGTTTCATATAATACAAAAGGTGTTTTGAGAAATAAAGTTCCAATTTCGTATAATTTTATTTCTAATGTTAAACATTACTGGTATCCTACTTAGAAATGGGTAGAATGTCGCTAGTGTGATTCGGGAGCAGTCTACACCCACTATAAAAACAGCGAAGAAACAGTTAGGGACGATCAATGCGATTCGCCCAGTTGGGACGAATCTAACCTGAGTGAGTGTTAGTGGTGAACAAAGCGTCTGCGTTCGACATGAACGCGCTGGATAGCAGAATAAGGGAGCTGGTAGCCTACGCCCGTGAGCGTGACGGCGAAGACCGCACCACGTTGTTCCGCAATCTTGTAGACCTGTTTCTCACAGGAAAAGCTCCCCAAAAAGACCCTACCCGCAGTCAACTCCTAGATGTGCTTGAGGCTTTAGTTCCTCATGTAGATGCTGACAGCCGGCGTACGGTTGCTGACTTAGTAGCCAACATGTC
>JBFOLV010000646.1:0-3076 GCA_040830325.1 Kordiimonas sp.
TGCCGTCAGATGCTTTACTTTTTTCATGAAACTTGTCTTTCCAAGAACCTGTCGTAATTTACGTGTTATTTTTGGTATTCGTTGGCTGCGCAGAAACAGGATTGCCAAGTGCAAGCTGGAGACTAACCCAATTTCTTAGCCTAAGAGCTTCAAGTGCTATAATTGACTGCTCCAGCTCCAAAGCTCGATTTTGGCTTGCCAAATAATCACCAAGGGGAATTAGGCCTCGCTCATAATCGCGGGCATTCAAGCTGGTTGCAGCATTAGCAGCCTCATGTGCCTGTTTTTGTGCACGCCATTCATTGTTGATTAACGCCTCATTATCCAAAGCCTGCTCTACTTCTTGGTATGCCTGAAGTACAGTTTGAACATAACGCCCAAACGCCTGTTTAGCTTCGAGAGCAGCTTTATCCCTGGTGGCTGTTAAAGTACGTCTATTAAAGAGAGGGACAGCAAACCCCGCGGAAGCATCAATCTGGCTCGAGTTTCCATTAAGCCCAGTCAAACTACCACTCAAAAACCGTGGTAGAAGTGATAGTTTTAAGGAGGGGTACATCGCTAGATGAGCTGCTACTGTAGCTGCGTCTTTCGCTTCCAGCTCCGCTCTAACTGCCGTCACGTCTGGTCTTTTCATAAGTAATTCTGCAGGAGCATCTGCTCTAGGGAAAACCGGCGCCGGAGGTAATATACTTTCAACAAACCCCATACCCGTTTTGTCTGGATATTTTCCTAGAACAACTTTCAGCGCTCGAATATTCATTCCTAGCGTTCGCTCTAGTTTCTCCAATTGCGCCTGCGAAGAAGCCAATGCCGACATGATGGTATGAACATCGTTAATGCTTAGACTTCCCTTCTGGTATCTACTCAAGGCGGATGCATACTGATTGTTCCAGACCAAAATTGCTTTCTGTTGAATGTTAAGCATCTGCTTATGCTCAACTATATTCAGCCATAAGCGGGCAACCATGGCTGCAAGAGAAAACCTCTCAAACTCAAAAGCATTTTCAGCGCTTTTTTGTCGCCAACGGGCCTCTCTAGAAAGCGCCTTCTGCCGCCCCCACAGGTCCAGCTCCCAGCTCATATCGAGCTGGAAAATAGCTTGGTTTCCACTTGTATTTCTAACGCCGGACATGCGGCCTCTTGTCAAAGCATCAGAAGAGATAACGCCTTGAGGCCCAAAGCTTGATACTATTCTGTTTCGATCTATCCCAGCCGCTTCAAGCCGCTGCTTCACGATTTGAAGGTTTGGGTTGTTTTCAAATGCCTCCTCAATGAAGCTATTGAGAACCGACGAATTAAATACAAGGAACCAACCAGTGGAAGCAGAAGTAGTTTCTGCACGACTATTTCCTTCCCCTGCCTTCCACTGGTTGGGAACACTAAACGGGAGGTCGTTAGTGCTCTGAGGCACAGGCGGAGCACTACAGCCCGCCAATACCCCCATAACGCCTAATCCCGTCATCATTGATCGAATACTAGAACGCATACCCGATTCCAAAAGCAGCCGAGAACTGTCCAGACTTATCCACAAGCGGACTGTCCTTAACTGCATTCGTATATGAGTTGTAAGCTACGCGGCCAAGAACCTTCCATCGGTCCGTGACGTCCCACACGCCGACCACCGAACCTTCGAACGAAACACCAGATTTTGCTTGATATGCAGCTCGAAAATCGGTCTCAAACTCTTTATCCACGCCGTAATAATATTGATTGAATTTCTTATCACTCCACGTAGCGTTCAAAGCAGGAATGACCATAAAGCTCTCGGTTAGATGGAAATTTTTAGCGACCCTAAAATCAACGGTTGTTCCCTTGCTTTTGCCAGAAATATCATATTGCCCAGCCAATGAGATATCTGCCCATCCTGCATCGAAACTGATTTCAGCCCCGAGATCAAAAGCTGTGCCCCGATCTGCAAGACCGTCATACAGTGAGCTATTGTTCTTTACACTGTTCGCGTCATACCCATCTAAGTTTGGTTCAAATATTGGAGAAATTGTAAAGTAGTTCCCTTTGTATACATCGAAACCTATCTTGGTTCCCCTGAACCACAATCTGCCCAACTCACCGTAGATCAAAGGCATAGGCCCAAAACCAGCCTTCTGGTCTTTATAGAAATCAGTTTCATAACTGACACCGGCGCCGATGATTAGCTGACTGTATTTCTCTTGATTTATGGAAGTAATTACACCGCTTTCTGAAACGATTGCTTCATAGTCTCTGCCGTCTTCTCTGAATTCAACTTCATAGAAAGTTTCTCCATTTGAAGAAATGGACCGAACATCACCCACTCGGGCATTTGCTCTCTCAGCAACAACCACTTCCTTAATTTTTTGCTTATCATCACCTTGTGCTGATGCAGCCTGCACTAGCTGGTTTGCCATAATTGACGACGCCATTAATACCGCCAGCCTTGCTCCGAAATTCATTTTCGTATCCTCTGCCAATGTCGTACCGAATAAATGGCACTTTGACAGGGAAGATGTGACCAACCGGTCTCTCCTGCGTGACCCCAGTGTGAAAATTATATGTTTTTATGAATTTAGGAGAAAAAAACAGAAACCCTGCTGCCGTTCGATGGGCCACTTTCGATATTAAGCTGCCAGTTTTGCAACTGACATATGCGAGCAACAATATTAAGGCCCAAGCCCATACCGTCACTCCGCCCCGTTTGGTAAGGAGCGGGCTTTTCATGACCTTCAGGAAACCCTATCCCTGTATCCTCTACATATATCAAGTCGTGAGACGCCCCAATGACAACACGGCCCTGCATCGTGTTCTGAGCCGCATTACGTACTAAATTATCGAGAATGACAGAAACATACTTTTCGGGCTGTTGAAGGTGAAGAGGCCCATGTAGGGCGTTCACAAAGCTAGTTTCTTCGGTTAGCAAATAACCATTACTTTCGATAACTGATTGAATTTCATCATTTAAGTCAAAAGTTTCACCACAATCAGCAACATCATTCTCTCTCCCTAGGAATAAAAAAGTCTCAATCAAACGCTTCATATCTGCATTTGCGCGGTCCATTCTCATAAGCAGATCCGCCATCTTCCCATTCCGACCTTCAGGTAA
>JBFOLV010000647.1:0-7519 GCA_040830325.1 Kordiimonas sp.
ATATGGGAATGCTGGAACAGACGACCATTGCTGCGCATGTTGTTTGGCCAAATGAAAAAGATATTGAACTGCTTTCAGGCTCAAAAGTTGGAGCTATCCATAACCCTACGTCCAACATGAAAACAGGTGCAGGTGTTGCCCCAATACCAGCAATGCTTGAGGCTGGTGTTCATATCGGTTTGGCGACTGATGGTGCAGCTTCAAATAATGACTTGGATATGTGGGAAGAGATGCGCTTAGCGGCACTTATCCATAAAGGTGTGGCTTCTGATCCTACGGTGATGCCGGCAGCAGAAGCCCTTAAAATGGCAACACGAGGTGGTGCTATTGCTGTTGGAATGGAACAAACTGGCGCGCTGCAAGTAGGCTTGAAAGCTGATATGATACAGGTGTCGCTGGATAGTATGCGGTTGACCCCGCTTTATGATGTCGTGTCGCAGCTGGTGTATGCCGCAAATTCAAGCGATGTGGTTACAAGCATTGTTGATGGTCAGATATTGATGCGGGACCGTAAAGTGCTGACACTTGATGAGGCGGTAATCAAAGAGGCTGTTGAAAAGATTGCGGTCCAAATTCGTGCTGATCTGGAGAAGGCAGAATAGGCAGGACAAATGCATGTAAATTTCCTCTAATTTGAGGGAATATTTTACCGAGTTTTAAAGAGATTCTAGTAGGCCTGTTACTAGGATCTTTTTTCTTGGGTGTATGGCAGGTGGCTTCAGCAGAATTTAGCCTTTTTTTGGTGAAAGACAGTCTCATTGATAAGGCTGATGAACGCTTTAAGTCCATCATGGGGTGGCGTGATGTGGATGTTTTCAGGCGTCCACTCACTTACCTTTTCCCAGCTGACGCACATGAACGCCTAGACCGTCTTTTGGAACGAACAGATTTGTTGCTGGAAGGCGTCACTTTTCCTCGTGTTCCTCTACGTGTTCGTTCTGGTGGTTACGTTAACTTTGATATGCAGATGGAGAAACTGGGGGGCGGTGAGTGCCGGCTGGACTTTTTTAAGCCGGGTAAGGCGGAGCAAGACCTCTCTGCGAATAATCCACCAACCGATATGTATAGTTTTTTCAATTTTGTGGAAGAGCTATTGCATTCTCCTTTCGACGCTGATGTAGATCTCACGATGGTAAGTGTGGATGCTCTTAGAGAAGAAAGTGGGCTTTCGGTTTCTGATAGAGAAATGGCACGGTCCGAAGTTGTTGCTGGTTTGCAGCGTAAAGCCGTTGGAGGCACCTTGGGCAAGTTAGATGAAGCAAGCTATGGCCTCATTACCCAAGGAGACTTTGACGAAAATGCTTTTGAGCAAGAACTTGTTAAAGTCGCTGAAAAATTAAAGTTGCCGGCCGATACTTTTGTGCCAAGAACGGCCAATATTGAGATTGATGACAGAGACGCTTCATCGGAAGATTTACAGCGGGCGCTTAATCACTCACGCGGTGTCTTCCTTGGTGAAGTGGAGGATGAGGCTGGGTTCGGTACACTATCAGGCGTCATCGATGGTATTGCTCACAACCGTAAGCTCATTGAGGATGCTCTTAAAAGATATAAATACCAGACAAGCGCGCGGTTAATTTCTAATGCTGTTGCAGCCGTCTCATTAGGGCAGTTACAGCAAGGAAAAGTAAATTTGGAAGGTAAAATCAGATTGCCTGACGAAATTATCGTTATGGCCGATCACCCAGACTTGTCTCTTGCTCATGACATGGCTCAGCTAGAGGACCTAATTCGGGTTAGAGTTCGTCGCCCCGCCGATCAGCTAGATAAGCCGGATTTTTACGAATTATGTAGGTCGACACTAATTCAAGAGAGTTTTTTTGAGCGATTGTCGGAAAAGCTGATCAAGCATAATGCCTCGCCGGGGCATATCGGTTTTCGTGTTAAAGGCATGCCGCCGATAAAGCGGGGCGGCTTGCATTGGGATTCACTTAATCGTTTGGCTGCGCTCGGGCATCCTGTCTGGATAGATAGGTTTGGTGACGCGGTTATTGCTCCTGAAGCTTTTGGGTGCCTTGAAACCGGATATGTTGAAGTGCCTCATAAATTGATGCGGAAGTTATCAGAGCATTTTGACGGCAAGGAACTGATGGAAAAACTCATTGCTGTTTGGCGCAGTCTGGACGTGGGGGTTCTGTCTGCTGATTTGCCAGATTATGAAATGAAATCCCTAGCCCAGGAGCTAGGGATAACGGTGACAGTTGAAGATTCACCTGAGCAAATGGAACGGCTAAGTGCTTAGCTGATCGACAGCTTTTAGGCTTTCCCTGAAGTGTTGAATGCCAAATTCTTCCATTTCATCGCATGCGCGTACAATCTGCTCTCTAAACCAGCTATGGGCCGGGTGATTGCTCAGGCGGTTATGCCATACGAGCATGCCGCCAATCTCAGGTGGTGCCTGGATCGGACTTTTCACTATATGGATGTCAAAAAACTGGACGCACTTTTCTGCAATTTTGCTCGGAGCAGTAAGGACCATATCGCTGGACAAAACGGCCATAGGGGCAGCAGCAAACTGGTTTAGTGTCATCACAATACGTCGCTTCAGGCCGTGTTTTTCCAGTTCATCATCAACAAAACCACGAGCATCGCCTCTTGGGGTTACAAGTAGGTGCCGAGCGGCTGCATACTCTTCAAGCGGGATATCTTCGTACTTTGCCAAGGGGTGGTCTGGGCGCATCATGCAGATGAATTCTTCTTTTCCGAGCGCCATACTCCCAAAACGATCAGGAATAGACACGGCTTCAAGCGCTGTAAAACCAAAGTCAGCTTCTTGGGTATCTAGTTTTTCATAGAGCCGACCTTCGATAGGAATTGTGTGTAAGTTCACACCGCGAGCTTCTTCACTTAGGTAAGTGGCAATATAGGGCATCCAAGTGAGGGCTGCATAATCTGTTGTCGCCAGCGTGAAGGTACGTTCTGCTGTTGCAGGATTAAAGGCTGTTGGGTTTAAGGCACTTTCAATTTCAAGAAGTGCACTGCGAATAGGGGTCGCAAGTTCTATTGCACGCGCAGTGGGGCGCATACCGTCTGCGCCTCTTAAAAATAGGTCATCCTTTAGTGTATGCCTTAGCCTATTTAGAGCATTGGATACGGCAGGTTGAGACATTCCTATTTTGAAACCTGCGCGCGTAATGTTGCGTTCGTTCATAACAGTGTCAAAAACGAGAAGTAGGTTTAGATCTAAGCCTGCAATATTCATGATATGAATTTCCGTTGTTTCAAATATCAATTTCAATAATTTACACTGAGTGCCCATATAGTCGCAAGGATAAAGAATAGCAGCTGCTAGGGCGCAAAAAAGGGAAGCTTATACAAATGGTTGCGCGACAATGTCTCCGGATTGTCTGGTGATGCGAACCATTTAAGCGTATCTTCCGTTATAGGTGTGACTGAGTAGCGGCGATTTAAAGGCATCGAGGAGCGAAACATGCCAAAAACTATGACAGCGATGGACGAGTTTGCCGTAAAACTGGCAAATACAGTTCTTAATTTTCGCTGGCTAATTCTTCTCGCAACCGTACTTGTGACGTTCGGTATTGCTAGTGGAGGCCAGTACCTGAGTTTTTCGAATAACTATCGTGATTTCTTCTCTGAATCGAACCCAGAGCTTCAGGCGTTTGAAGAGTTTCAGGATACTTATACGAAAAACGATAATTTCTTCTATACGATCGTTCCACCAAGCGGCGATGTGTTCAATAATGAAACGCTAAGCCTTGTGGAGGAAATGACACAGGCTGCGTGGCAGATTCCCCATTCGCTGCGGGTCGATTCAATCACAAACTTCCAGCATACTTACGCTGAAGAAGATGACCTGATCGTTGAAAACCTTGTTGAAGACGCTGCTGATTTATCACCTGCTCAACTTGAAGAGAAGCGCACTATTGCACTTGCTGAGCCTTTACTGCGGAACCAGCTGGTAACAGCCGACAGCCGTGCTATTTCCGTCAATGTTGTGGTTCAATATCCTCAGCTTGCGATGGATGAGCTACCGCTTACAGTTATGGAAGTGCGCGCCCTTCGTGACCAAATGAAGGAAAAATATCCTGGTCATGAGATTAAAATAACCGGCGTATCAATGTTGAATGTAGCCTTCCAGGAAGCTGGGTTTGGTGATGTTACGACAATGATCCCAACAATGTACTTAATTTTGTTGGCACTGATGGTGGTGATGGTACGTTCCATTTCGGGCACTATCACAACACTTATTATGATCTTCTTTGCATCAGCGATATCTATGGGTGTCGCGGGTTTTGGCGGTGTTGCGTTGACGCCGATTTCACTTTCTGCACCAACCATTATTCTTACACTGGCGATCGCAGATGCAGTTCATATCTTGATCACCATGCGGAATGCCATGAAGGCGGGGACGGAAAAGCGCGAGGCCATTGTTGAAGCAAATCGTGTGAATTTTCTTCCTGTGATGGTAACTTCACTGACTACCGCAATTGGTTTCTTAGCGCTTAACTTCTCTGACGCACCGCCATTCTGGCACCTGGGTAATATGTCAGCTGTTGGTATTGTCGCTGCTTGGTTGATGTCTATCACTTTCTTGCCTGCGATGATTAGCTTGATGCCGTTCCGCGTAGCCCAGAAAACTGACCAAGGTGACAACGGTTTCTATGCAAAGCTTGCCGCTTTTGTGGTGCGCAACAACAAGAAGCTTTTTTATGGTCTCGGTGCAGCAGCAATAGCTGTCATTACCGCTATTCCGCAAATTGAGCTAAATGATCAGTGGACCGAGTACTTCGATCAGCGCATCGAGTTCCGCAGGGATGCTGACTTCTCAAACGAATACTTCGGGTTTTATCCAATCGAGTTTTCGGTATTGGCCCCAGGTGAGGGCGGTGTAAGCGACCCAGCATATTTGGCGAAGCTTGACGAGTTTACCAAATGGGCGCGCGCGCAAGACAATGTTAGTCATGTGTATTCAATTTCTGACATTATGAAACGCCTGAATCGTAATATGCATGCTGATGACGCAGACTATTACCGTTTGCCTGATGACAGAGATTTAGCTGCGCAGTATCTGCTGCTGTATGAGATTTCATTGCCGTATGGCCTTGATCTTAATGACCGTATCAACATCGATAAGTCGGCTAGCCGCGTTACTGTAACGATGACGAATATCTCAACCGCGGAAACTAAGGAATTTTTGAATAATTCTCGTGCTTGGATCGCTGAAAATGCACCTGACTATATGAAAGCGACAGTGCCAACTAGCGCACAGGTTATGTTCTCATATGTTGCTGAGCGTAATGTGGAAAGCATGATCACCGGTAATATCATTGCTATTCTTGCGATTGGTGTGATCATGATCTTCGCTCTAAAATCTACAAGCCTAGGCCTGCTTTCTATCGTGCCTAACGGCCTCCCGATTTTGGTGGCGTTTGGTGTGTGGGCATTGCTGGTTGGAAGCGTGGGTTTCTCCGTTGCAGCAGTGGCGAGCGTGTCTCTAGGTATTGTGGTTGATGATACGGTGCACTTTTTGTCCAAGTATGTCCGTGGCATGCGGGAAAAGGGCTACGACCGCGCGGGAGCAATTCGCTACGCTTTCGAAACGGTGGGTAGTGCGCTTGTAGTAAACACAGTTATTCTAGTGGTTGGCTTCGCCTACCTTGCAACTTCAAACTTTAAAGTAAACGCCGACATGGGTCTGCTGACAGCACTAGCAATCAGTTTTGCCCTAATCTTTGATTTCCTTTTCCTTCCTGCTGTTATGCTTCAAGGAAAAGGCAAAGCAACAGAAGGCGATAGAAACGACAATGATGAGGAAAATAAAAATGTTTCAACTCAAGCAGCAGAATAAACGCCTAACCGCCGCATTCGTTGGCGCAGCTATAGCTGTTAGCAGCTTTGCTAGCGCAGGTTATGCTCAAGATGATGCAGCCAAGCAAAAGGGTTATGAGATTGCAGCGCGTTCTGACAGGTCAGACACTGGTTTCGAAAGCTCTGAAGTAGAAGCTGTAATGATATTGGTGAACAAGGCGGGTCAGGAAATGACCCGGGAGCTATCTTTTAAAACGCTAGAGCGTGAGAATGAGGACGTTGGAGATAAAGGCCTAACGGTTTTCTCAACTCCACGTGACGTTCAAGGAACAGCCTTGCTATCGCATGCTCAGATATTGAAGCCGGATAACCAGTGGCTTTACTTGCCAGCTTTGAAACGTGTGAAACGAATTTCTTCAGCCAATAAATCAGGCCCGTTTGTGGGATCAGAATTTGCGTTTGAGGATTTTACGTCAACGGAACTCAAAAAATATGACTATAAATATGTAGGTGAAGACACGTTAGACGGCATGAAAATGGACGTTGTTGAGCGTTTCCCACTGTATAAAAACTCTGGTTACACAAAGCAGGTGTCATACATTGACCAAGATATTTATCAGGTCCGTAAGATCGACTTCTATGACCGTAAAGGTACACTTCTGAAGACACTTATGTTGAATGATTACCGTGAGTATGATGGTGGTGTTTGGCGTGCTCATACGCTCCAAATGAGCAATCATATTACCAGCAAGTCTACGACACTAAAGTATGGTGACTATAAGTTTAAAACAGGCCTTGCTGACAGAGATTTTGTCAAAGGTGTGTTGAAGCGTATCCGCTAAGGTTTAGGAACCATGAAAAAAATAGTTTCCACTTTTGTGGCACTTGCCGCCACCACTTCGGTGGTGGCAGGCGAAGTTGAGGTAACCGGCTCAATTGGTGCGGAAAGCCGCCTTTTTTTGCAGGAAGGTTTGTACGCTGATCAGCTCAAGACTTTTCAGGGATCCCTTGAATTAGAGGCCGATATTCGCTGGCAAAGTGATGATCGTGCGTGGGATGTTGTGGTTATTCCTTATGCACGTTTGGATGCCCAAGATACTGAACGGACCCACTTTGATATGCGGGAAGCATATATAAGATGGACGGGCGATACCTGGTCCGTACGCGCTGGCCTCGGTAAGGTTTTTTGGGGTGTTGCGGAAAGCGTTCATCTCGTTGATATTATTAACCAATCAGACACAGTCGAAGATCTGGACGGTGAAGATAAACTTGGGCAGCCTATGCTTGAGATAACGACCCAGCAAGATTGGGGGCAGTTATCAGGTTATATACTGCCTGCATTTCGGAAACGGACTTTCGCAGGCAGGGATGGGCGTTTACGGGCGCCACTTCTGGTAGATAATGATTTAGCTCTTTTTGATGAAGGAGCAGACACCAACGAGGATATAGACTTTGCTCTACGCTACAGTAATTATTTTGGTGATTGGGATGTTGGGCTTTCGCTCTTTCATGGTGCAAACCGCGAGGCTCGTTTGTTGCCAAATGCTGACTTTACAGCGCTTGTCCCTTATTATGATGATATCACTCAGGTAGGGCTTGACCTACAATATACGCGTGAAGCATGGCTCTGGAAGTTTGAGGGCTTTGTGCGTGGCACACCTTTTGAAACTTTTGCTGCTGCCGTTGGAGGTGTGGAATATACTTTCTACGGAATAAGTGAAGCAGGCGCTGATCTTGGCGTGTTGGTAGA
>JBFOLV010000648.1:0-2573 GCA_040830325.1 Kordiimonas sp.
ACTCCAGACTTACTTACGTTGCCCGATTGGATAAAGATGGAGATGAAAGGGTTTCTGTAGACGAGTTCGCGGGGCGCAAGATTAAACGATTTAAGCAGGCCGATCAAAATGGTGACGGTAGTGTCACACTCCAAGAACTTGAAGAAGCGTCTGATAAGATGCGTCGTCATCACAGGAAAATGAAACAGAAGCGATAGTTGAGATTATGAAGCTGCTAACTCTATGTTGGCAGCTTTTTTCTTTATTACGCTGATGGAAAGGAGGGTCTATCTGTGATTTCACCCTAGGTGAAGTTTCTCTTGCCCCAATGATAAAAACTATTTGAACACTAGAGCCAGCAAGCACTTGCCCTTTCTTTTCCTGGGCGTTAGGGTGCGCCAAATTGTTATATTTATGTTGAGGCAACCGCCATGTTTAAAGGCTCTATTCCAGCGCTTATCACCCCAATGAATGAAGATTGCAGTATAGACTATGCCGCATTTGAAAAGTTCGTAGATTGGCAAGTGAAGGAAGGCTCCAAGGGGGTTGTACCAGTTGGCACAACAGGCGAGAGTCCTACTCTCAGTCATGATGAGCATAAAAAAGTGATCGAAACATGTGTGGCAACAGTGGCTGGAAGGGTTCCCGTGATTGCCGGAACTGGCTCAAACAATACCGTTGAAGCGATAGAGTTCACGCAGCATGCTCAAAGTGCGGGAGCTGACGCTGCTCTCGTGGTGACGCCATACTATAATAAGCCAAGCCAAGAAGGTTTATGCGCTCACTTTAAAGCGTTGCATGACGCAACGGATATACCAATTGTTATCTATAATATTCCTGGTCGTTCGGTTGTTGACATGAGTGTTGAAACAATGACTGCTTTGTTTGAACTACCTCGTGTTGTTGGTGTTAAAGATGCGACTGGGGATTTGGATCGCTGTGCTAGCCAGCGTGCTGCAATGGGGCCCGATTTCATGCAGTTATCTGGTGAGGATTCTACCGCATTAGGTTTCAATGCAATGGGTGGGGTTGGATGTATTAGCGTTTCAGCTAATGTTGCGCCGCGTTTGTGCGCTGAATTCCAAGAGGCTACATTGGCTGGCGATTATACTAAAGCGCTTGAACTACAAGATAAGTTGTTACCTTTACATCGAGCTATGTTTATGGAGCCAAGTCCTGCACCAGCAAAATATGCTGCGTCATTACTGGGCCTCTGCGGTGCCACAACACGTATGCCAATTTTGCCTGCAAGTGATGAGGCACGTGCCGTGCTCGCCTCTGTAGTTTATGATCTCGGTCTTGAACCTGTGGAGCTCGGTTAATTTATGGCGCCCAAAAAGAAAAAAGATAAGGCGCCGTCCCGTATCGCTGCGGATAACCGCAAAGCTCGTCATTTGTACTTCATTGAAGAGGAGTATGAGGCCGGTATTGTACTGACAGGTACTGAAATTAAGTCTCTTAGAGGCGGTGAAGCCAACATTAAAGAGAGTTACGCCGAAGAGAAGAACGGTGAGCTTTGGCTTGTTAATGCGCACATTCCTGAGTTCTCTCATGGAAACCGCTTTAACCACCAGCCGCGCCGCCCCAGAAAACTTCTGATGCATCGCCGTGAAATTAACCGTCTAGGCGGCTCTGTGCAGCGCGGAGGTATGACACTGGTGCCCTTACGTATCTATTTTAATGACAAGGGTAGGGCAAAAATCATGATCGGCCTTGGTAAAGGTAAAAAACTTCATGATAAGCGCGAAACAGAAAAGCAGCGTGATTGGAGCCGCCAGAAGGCTCGTCTAATGAAGGACCATGGTTAGCCGTTACGTGCTTTCGTCGCAAGAAACGGGAAGTATTCGAGTTATCTAGTCGCTATGGCCACATGCACGGATGTGCGGTTTTGAAGGGCTATTGTGTCATGGTGAAGGATTTGTTTGAGGGCTTGAGGCCTTCCGTTGAACATGTAGCGGAAGGTATTGTCCTATTTCCTCAACATGTTGATACAGTCCCTCTGCTGGCAGAAATTGACAAGATAGCGAAACAATCCCCGTTCCGGCATATGCAAACACCCGGTGGCCGCCGAATGTCTGTAGCAATGACTAACTGTGGACGGTATGGCTGGACTTCAGGCAAAAGCGGTTATCAGTATTCTTCAACTGACCCCTTATCAGGTGCACAGTGGCCTAGTTTGCCTGCCAGTTTTCAGTCACTTGCACACTCAGCGGCAGCTAAGGCTGGTTTTAACGATTTTATACCGGATTCATGTCTTATCAATTGGTATGAACCAGGAACAAAACTAACGCCTCATCAGGACAGAGATGAAGCAGATATGCGGTGGCCAATTGTTTCCGTTTCACTTGGAATTTCCGCAATGTTTCAATTTTTTGGAAACGAACGCGGAGGACAGGCAAAGAATTTGCTCCTCCAAGACGGTGATGTTCTTGTCTGGGGCGGTAGGGCGAGATTGTATTATCACGGTGTAAAAAAGCTGGAAAAGGCTACAGATGACCGGATAGGTGCGCTGCGATACAACTTAACTTTTCGGAAGGCCATTGGATGAAGGATGGTCTAGTGCTTTGCTCAAATAAGCGCACGTTTAGGTTATG
>JBFOLV010000649.1:0-2714 GCA_040830325.1 Kordiimonas sp.
CGGTGTAATGGCAATCCAACCGCCAGAAGGCAGATTGATACGTTCTGCTAGTGCTTCTTCAATTGCTTCTTCTACACCGAGTTCTTCAAAGGCCGGTAAGCCTCCGCTTTTGTATAGTTCAAGACGGTCGAGTAGATCAGGCCAAAACTGTTTCGCTGTTGCCTTCAGTATGCTGAGGGTGCCTCCGCCTTCTACAAAGAGGTCACCATTGTCTGCTGTGGCAAGCAGTGCTTTTTCAGCAGGCTTCCATGCATGCACCAGTCTATGCGTACTACTCCCTGCGGTTAATGCGTTTTGTAGAGCTTTTACTTCCTGCACTACTGCTTCAACGGACGCTGCGCCAGCGCGCGACCGTACGATGATAGCCACATCAGTTACAACGTCAGTCAGTGCGGCCTTCAAGGCAGATGTTTGGCGGTGTGTAAGGTCCTTGGAAAGATTTAGCCGAGGTTTGCCTGTTTCCGCCACTATATACCGGCCAGTGAGGCGTGGACGTGGTGTTACAGGTAGGGCTTTATCTTCTAGGGCCGAAGGTTCAGATACTACCTGCACCCGAAGTAGATCACCTTCACGTACGCAGTCTGAAATACTGCTTA
Source organism: Kordiimonas sp. (assembly GCA_040830325.1). Lineage (GTDB taxonomy): Bacteria > Pseudomonadota > Alphaproteobacteria > Sphingomonadales > Kordiimonadaceae > Kordiimonas. The sequence continues at coordinate 597 of JBFOLV010000649.1, forward strand.
CTTGGCCTTTCACAAGTAAACGGGCACGTCTAAAGTTAAGTGCACCGGTTAGGCCATTCCCGAGGTCCAAGAACGCCATGTCAAGCGTGGGATCAACACGGGTTACGCGGCCATCAAAAATCGCGTCTAGCGGACTGATGGAAACATCGTCATGAAAATTGAGATTTAGGGGTAGGCCGTCTTCGTCGATTTCTGCACTACGCCACTGCCCAATTGCTGCCTCAATAATAGTGAAGTTATGGCTCATGGTGTTTCATTTTCCATATGGGCCTATAACCATCCGCCAAGTTCAAAAAGCGGCAGGCCAACCACATTGCTGTAGGAGCCCGCAATGCTGCGCACATAGGCAGCAGCCAGTCCCTGAATGGCGTAACCACCCGCTTTACCGTCCCATTCGCCGCTTTCAATATAGCGCTCAATGTCTTGAGGTGACAGGCGTTTGAAAATCACATTCGTTGATACTGATTTTGTCAGTTGTTTACCTGATGGCAAGATAAGTGAGATGCCGGAGATGACTTTGTGACGCCTACCGGAGAGCATAGCTAGACAGCGTCTTGCTGTATCTATGTCTTCAGCCTTTGGCAGTATGCGGTGGCCGCAAGCAACAACGGTGTCAGCGGCAAGGATCAGTTCATCAGTGCATGTTTCAGCCACCTTGGCAGCTTTCTCATGCGCTAGTCGTTCAGCGTGATCTTTGGGTTTTTCACCGTCAAATGGGTGTTCGTCAATATCTGCTGGGATAATGGCTTTGGGTGTTACCCCAATTTGGCCAAGCAACTGCATACGCCGCGGTGACGCGGACGCGAGTATCAATCCTGTTCCCGGAGAGGTTCCTGTATCAGAAGCCGTTGGCATCATGGCATCGCTCGACATGGTGCCGTCCTCATGCTTCGACCCAGGGGGCTTACTTGAAACGGTAAGTGATACGGCCTTTAGTCAGGTCGTAAGGAGTTAGTTCAACAAGCACGTCATCACCAGCAAGTACGCGAATGCGGTTTTTGCGCATTTTACCTGCAGTGTGACCAAGAATCTCATGGTCATTTTCGAGCTTCACACGGAACATTGCGTTTGGGAGCAGCTCAGTAACTGTGCCGCGCATTTCCAAAACTTCTTCTTTAGCCATTAGGTCTCCTCGGGTTATGGCTACATTCTTCGGCTATAAACTTGCTATAGCCCCTAAAAATTTGCGCCCATACATGCCGTCCCTAAGGTGGAAATGCAACTTTTTTGAGCGAAACAGCCCATTTATTATAGAATAGATTGGTTAAAAGTGTGCGCATGGGGCCACATTAGACACCCAAAGTGGGTAATTCGGGTTAAAACAGCTCTATCTGTATTATTTGAAGAGGAAGCGGTCCGCGATTCGGCATTCCAAATGATCACGCACCAAACGGTAACTATCCATAACCTGATTTCTATTGCCTTCGGCGTCTGATGGGTCCGGTGTCGCCCAGTATTCGAGAACAGCATCTTCACTTAGTTTGTCAGCTACTTTATCTCGGCTCTCTTCCGTTAAAGCGATTACGAGATCAAAAGCAGAGAGGTCAACATCAGCGAGTGTTTGGGCCTTGTGGTCTTCAATGCTGACACCTTCCTCTGCCATTGCAGCAACTGAAAATGGGTCAAGCGCACCAGCGATTAAGCCTGCGGATTCAACGAAGACACGGCGCTTACAGTGCTTGTTGGCAAGTGCCTCTGCCATCGGGCTGCGAACAGCATTTTGGTTGCAAAGGAAAAGTACGCTTTTGGGTAGTTCAGTCATTAGCGTGGACCTCTACCTTCTTTGAGATGCAATACACAAACGAGCGTAAAGAGACGGCGCGCAGTTTGGTGGTCAATTTCAATTTTTCCTTCAAGACGCTCAGCAAGAAGTTCGCTGCCTTGATTGTGAAGGCCCCTACGTCCCATATCAATGGCTTCTATCTGTGACGGGCTGGCACTTTTAATCGCTTCATAATAGCTGTCACAAATGGCAAAATAATCACGGATAATGCGCCGGAAAGGTGTCATAGCAAGACGGAATGCCATCAAGAGGTCATCGCCTGTGCTTTTAACCTCGAAAGACAAACGACCTTCAATAGTGCTGAGGTGGAGTTTATAGGGCCCAGTATAGCGTTC
>JBFOLV010000650.1:0-2987 GCA_040830325.1 Kordiimonas sp.
GATCCTCAAACATATCACTGTCGCTACCGAGCACCACGTTAATGGTGCCTTCTGCGACAGCAGGATTTTCAACTGGGCCGCCTTCTTGCGTGACACGATCAGGAAATGCTGTTTTGGCTGGCCCACTCACACGTGCAGCTAGAGCGTAACTATCTCCTGTTGGTTCCAAATCACGAAGCAAGCCATCTGGATCAGGCTGACCAACTGCACGGCCGGCATCGTATAGCATTGTAACAGTACTGGTACTTACAAGTGGCGTAAATTTGGTAGTAGCACCTTCAACAGGCTCTAGCACACCCGCACTAGCAATATTCAAGACATCTACAGAGCCTGTAACAACATCATCCTCGGAAAGGAAATCACTGCGAATACCCAGCCAGAAGACATAGTCCTTGATCGAATCTGGCCCGTACCCACCCATCTGTACGCGCTGTGCAAGTGATCCATCACCCACAACTTTATCTTCCGGCATGGATACACCCCATGCTTCTAGAAGAGGACCTAGCGTTGAACTGCTAGGCTCAGTCGCCCGAGGATTCATTGCTTCAGCGTGCGGATCAAGGAAGATAAGAGCGCGCCCCCCCTTCAATACATATTGCTCTAATGCAAACAATTGATCGTCGGAAAGCGCTGGCGGATGTACCACCATCAAAACATCAGTTTCAGCTGGAATTTCTGTAAAGTCCGCCGCGAGGTCTTCAATCTCGAAAAAATCGCCTAATTGCTGATAAATTACATACGGTTGCCCTCTGCCTTGCATCATAGCTTGTGGTCCACCGGGGCCAAACTGCATGGGCAAACTTGTTAGCAGCGTCAACTGTTTCTGATCACTACTATCAAGCGTCGCAATTATCTTAACCAGATCATACTCAAGGAATTTTTCCCTCTCTTCGGTAAAGAAAGGAATTGTCGCTTCACCATCCAGCGTGTCGCTAACGGCAAGCCCCATATAGAGCATAGAACCATCACCTAGCGGCACACCGCGCAGACCTGCTGCAACAGCCTCATCTTCTGCTTCAGAGAAAGGTTCAGGATCAACAATTGAAAGTTCGATATTACCACCACTTGCAGCACTGAAAGCACGAAGCATGTCTTCTACCCGTTTACCATAGCTTAATAGCTGCGGGTACGGTGTAGCTTGCGACCGTGAAAAATAGAAAGCGATGGAAACAGGCTCTTCAAGGTCCGTCAGTAACTGATGTGTACCATCAGATAACGTATAGAGACTGTCTGCTGTTAGGTCGATACGTGTTCCACGTAGATACCGGTCAGCAACAATCGTTACTGAGAGAAACAGCAATACCGCCATAATAAGCTGAACTACCGGACGCATAATGAATGACTGGTTCATTATCCAGCCTCCCTTTTGCTTTCAACCACAATACGGTTAATCCTGAGCCATAAGGCGATAACAGCTACAAAATAGAAAACATCGTTCAACGCAAGAACGCCTTTCTGCATATTATCGAAGTGCGACAACATCGAAAGGTTCGCTACAGCTAGAACGAGCGCATCAGGCGCCCAACCACTGAATACATCAAGCACCATAGGCAAACCTGACACCAAGAATAAGAAGCAAACTGCAACCGCCAAAATGAAAGCCACAACTTGGTTTTTGGTCACGGCAGACATTGCTGACCCAATCGCCAGATAGCTTGCGGCCATCAACAACGAGCCTAAATATCCAGTTATAATCACGCCGTTATCTGGGTTACCCAGCCAATTGACAGTAATCCAAATTGGAAATGTTAAAACCAACGCAAAAGCAGCAAAAGCCACTGCTGCTAGGTATTTGCCAGCTACAACAGCCCCAACAGGTATAGGCAAAGTAAGCAACAGTTCAAACGTGCCTGCTTTACGCTCTTCTGCCCAAAGGCGCATGCCAATTGCAGGCATCAAAAACAGATACAACCATGGTTGATAGGTGAAAAACGCCATTAGGTCAGCCTGTTCACGCTCATAAAACGAGCCCAAATAGAAAGTAAACAAGCCTTGCAAAACCAAAAAGATAACCAAGAACACATAAGCGACCGGCGTTGCAAAATAGGCTGAAAATTCACGGCGCATTATTGTGCGCACCGAAGATTGCTGGCTCATGCTTAAACCTCCCCTTCGGTTAGCTGTCTGAACACATCGTCTAAGCGCCCGCTATCCACTGAGAACTGACTAACACCCCAGTTACTAACAGAAGCGATGTCTGAAATAATGTCTGAAATTTCACCACGTCCTTTTGCGACGACAGTCAAGCGTGTCATGTCACCCTCAGCAGCCGCTTCAACTCGCTCGATCGCACGAATTTGCTTTAAGGCAGATGCCGCTGTTTCAGCTGCCTCACTGGCAAGCAGGAGCGTAACCGCATTCTTATACTGTGAGCGCGCTTTAAGTTCAGATGGTGTACCATCTGCTACAATGACGCCTTTATTGATAATAACCGCACGGTGGCAAAGGGCATCAACTTCTTCAAGGATATGTGTTGAAATAATGATAGCGCGGTCAAGAGACATAGCCTCAATCAACCTACGCACTTCATGTTTCTGATTTGGGTCGAGGCCATCGGTTGGCTCATCAAGAATAAGCACGTCTGGTGCATGTAATATTGCTGCAGCAAGCCCTACGCGGCGCTTATATCCTTTTGAAAGCGTATCGATGCGCTGTTCCATAACATTTGAAAGATGCACTGCTCCAGCAGCGCTCTCTACAACGTCACGCACCTCATCCTGGTTAATATTGCGCGCCTCCGCAATGAAGCGCAAAAAGCCACGTGGCGTCATATCACCGTACAAAGGGGCGCCTTCTGGCAAATAACCAATATGGCTACGTGCTGCGACACCACCCGTGATGACAGGCTCTCCGCAAACAAAAGCTTCCCCTGACGTCGGTGTCAGAAAGCCAGTAAGCATCTTCATTGTAGTGGATTTACCAGCGCCGTTCGGGCCCAAAAAGCCAAGTATTTCACCTTTCTTTACAGAAAGACTAATGCCACCTAC
>JBFOLV010000651.1:0-2592 GCA_040830325.1 Kordiimonas sp.
ACGGTGACGAAGACCACGATAAGTCTTGAGGTCCATCAACCGCTTGATGTTCATTGAAACTTCACGGCGAAGGTCACCCTCAACTGTGAATTCACTATCGATCATTTCACGGATCTGAATAACTTCAGCATCTGTGAGCTCCGAAACCCGACGTTCACGAGGGAAGTTCAGCTTTTCGCAAATTCCCTTGGCCGAAGTGTGGCCAATACCGTGAATGTATGTCAAAGCGATTTCTACTCGCTTGTTGGTCGGAATGTTAACGCCAGCAATACGCGCCACGACCATATCTCCTAACTATTTTCACGTCATACGACATTAGGCCGCAAGACGTGTTGAAGCCGGGGATTATATGAATAAAGCCCCAAACGTCAACTGCCTTGCGACAGTTTTTTACGCAGCCAATACAGCTGCTATTTGTGCAGCAACATCATCAATGGACGCCATGCCATCAACTTGCTGCAAAATTCCTTTTTCCGCATAGTACGGCAACACAGGTGCCGTCTGTGCGTAATATTCTTTCAAACGCTTACCAACTGTCTCTGCGTTATCATCAGGGCGGCGCTTAAATTCCGTGCTGCCACACTGGTCGCAAACACCCTCTACTTTGGGCTTGAGGTTGGTATCGTGGTATCCTTCGTTGCACTTGGCACAGGTGTAACGACCGGCGATTCTGTCTACCAGCGCGTCATCATCCACCTTCATTTCAATAACTGAATCGAGTTTCACACCCGCTTCATCAAGCATCACATCCAGCGCTTCAGCCTGCGCGACGGTGCGTGGGAACCCATCCAGGATAAAGCCGTTTTTGCAGTCATCCTGTTTGATGCGTTCAGAGATAATACCAATCACGATCTCATCGGATACAAGCTGGCCCGCTTGCATCTTCTCTTTGGCCTTCTGCCCGTAAGCTGTTTTCGCAGCGACCGCAGCTCTCAGCATGTCGCCTGTGGAAAGCTGAACCAACCCGTTCGCCTTTTCAATGCGCTGTGCCTGTGTGCCTTTACCTGCACCCGGAGGGCCAAAAAGAATAATGATCACCGGCGGGCTCCCTTGCCTTTCAAGCGTTGCTTCTTCAACAGGCTCTCATACTGCTGAGCCATCAGGTGCGATTGAATTTGGGTTACCGTATCCATCGTCACGTTCACAACAATCAGGAGGCTGGTGCCGCCAAGGTAAAAGGGTACAGACGCCTGGCTCATGAGGAACTCAGGGATCGCACAAACCACCGATAGATAAGCAGACCCAACGACAGTAAGGCGTGTCAACACATAGTCAAAATACTCTGCCGTACGCTTGCCGGGGCGAATGCCGGGCACGAAGCCTCCCTGCTTTTTCAGGTTATCGGCAGTATCTTCAGGGTTAAACTGAATAGCCGTGTAGAAGAAGCAGAAGAAAACGATCAGCGCAATATAGAGCGCGATGTAAACCGGCTTACCCGGGCCGATGATCGCCGTAAAGGTCGTCAGCCATGAACCGGGCTCCTGATACAGGTTTGCAACAGTCAGCGGCATCAACAGCAGCGAGCTTGCGAAAATCGGTGGGATAACACCAGCAACATTCAGCTTCAGCGGCAGGTGCGACTTGTCACCCTGGAATACACGGTTGCCCTGCTGGCGCTTCGGATATTGCACCACCACACGGCGTTGTGCGCGTTCACAGAAAACAATGAACCAAATGAGTGCGGCAACACCAACAAGCATCAGGAGCAACACGGTAACAGTGATGCTACCAACGCGGTTCAACTGGAATGCCTGAGCGAGCGTGCCTGGGAGTTCCGCCACAATGCCAGCAAAGATAATAAGAGAAATACCGTTACCGATGCCGCGCTGGGTAATCTGCTCACCAAGCCACATCAGGAACATCGTACCGCCCACCAGCGTAATCACGGAGGTGATACGGAAGAACATACCCGGGTCAACCACAACACCCGGCTGGCCCTCCAGGCCTGTCGCCACGGCATACCCCTGCACAATAGTCAGGAGAACAGTTCCGTAGCGGGTCATCTGGTTGATTTTCTTGCGGCCTTGCTCACCCTCTTTTTTCCACTGTGCAAGCGTGGAATTCATCGTAGTGAGAAGCTGCATGATAATCGAAGCCGAGATATAAGGCATGATACCAAGCGTAATGATGGACAGTCGCTGCAGTGCCCCACCAGAGAAGGTATTCACCATGTCGAGAATACCAGTCTCCATGTTAGCAAACATATTCTGCACTGCCTGAGCATCAAGCCCAGGCAGAGGAATATAACTACACAGGCGGTACACAATAAGTGCACCAAGTGCGAACCAAATGCGCTGTTTCAGTTCAGTTGCTTTGCTAAAGTTGGCAAAGCTTGCATTGGCAGCAAATTGTTCAGCAGCAGACGCCATAAACGCTCAGAGCCCCTATTTAAGTGTTATATCTCGGCTTACGATCTTCTTTATTTAGGCAACAGTTACCTTACCGCCAGCTTTTTCTACAGCTTCGACAGCACCTTTAGAGGCACCTGTGACTGTAATGTCAACCTTTGCAGTAAGTTCACCCTTTGCCAAAAGACGCACACCGTCAGTCACTTTACCAACAACACCAGCATCTACCAGTGTTTCGATCGTG
>JBFOLV010000652.1:0-2103 GCA_040830325.1 Kordiimonas sp.
CAAACCACTCAGATGCAGCGACTGATTACCGTAATTTTAGTTTGTTCATAGCGAGAGATAGGCTTGAAGACTTAGTGCCTTCAGTGCAAGCCTTACACCTGCGTATAATTCCAGCGCATACACCGCTCAATGCGATACTCAGAAATTATATAATGAGCATGTATCAAAATGGACCCAATCTAACTAACTCAGAAGCTGACGCTTTGGTTCAGCCTACCGCAGAATTGCTTGCTGCCTCTTTGGGAAAAATGCCGGATACCGTGGCTCTCGCTGAAAACACCATCAATCAAGCTGTTTTGTTAAGTGTAAAAAAGTTCATTCGACAACAGCTACACAACCCGGCTCTAACGCCCGATATGATTGCTCACTATATAGGAATCTCAAGAGCATCGCTTTTCCGTCTATGTAAACCGTTGGGCGGCATTAAAAACTTTATCAAGCAGCAACGTATCATCCATGCCCGCCGCCTTTTGAACAATCCAGGCAATATGGAATCTGTAAAATCTATAGCCTATAATTTGGGCTTCAATAGCCCAAGCAGCTTCGCCCGCGCATACAAACAACATTTTGGTTTCACACCGACAGAAACACGCGATCTCTTTTTAGAAACCATTAGAGGCAGAAATCATATTCAGCATCACAGTCCGCACGGCATTGACCGTCGTTACGAGTACTGGATGGCTAATTTAGTAGCTTAACAAGCGCCCACTCACAAAAACCTTAAAGCTAGTGTGAGTGGGGCGTCAGATAGCTAGAATTTGGCGCCTACAGTGAACCAAATCTTAGTTGTATCAGTGGCGTGGGCATTAGCGTTATAAAATGCGGCCTTCACAGACGCAGTAAACTGCTTGTTGATCTTTTTAGAAATCAAAAAATCCCATTCTGAGCCATACTTCACGTCACCAATGTCAGACTTAAAGTCATGATAAACCGCCTTAAGCAGCAAACCGCTTAGGGCACTTTCACCCGGCACTTTGTATGCTATCGAGCCATAAAAGTCCTGTAGGCCATTGCCTGGTGTGCCGAGGAACTTATCCGCCCAACCATTAAACTTATGCAAAGTCGCTAGCGGCGTTTTGAAACTAACCCCGTCATCGGAGCCAAGAAGTTCATACCCGGCTGCGGCAGTAAAGCCATTTGACGCAACACTTAGACCAGCATGCCAATAGTCTGCGCTATAATCAGCTGGGTTATCTTTATAGTCAGACTGGCTTGCATACTCGACTTCATAACCGATTTTAGCGCTGTCTGTTACATCGGCTTTACCCGCATAACGCACACCGATTGTCCGACTTGAAAGAGCAAAAACAGGGGCGTCATCAAGATCAATGAAATAGCCATATGCAGATAGCGTACCCGGACCAACACCTTTGTAGCTAACATTCAGGATGTGCGTATTGGTATCTAAGTCACCAAATGGATGATCTTCACCAAAAATACGGTTCACATTCCAAACATATCCATATAATGCAGTCATACCTTCAATGGGTTTCAGCACAAGAGCGGCCGCATCATAGGTTTGATCATTTTGCCGAAAGCCTACGGTGCCAATAAAGCGCTGGTTATCGAGATTTACGCCTTGCCTTCCTGCCTTCACAACACCCCAATCACCTGCATATTGCAAATATGCTTGATTGAGTTCTGTCGTATCAGGATCAGCCACAACGGGGCGCGTAGTGTTACCGTTTACGGTATTATTGTATGTCTCTTTACCAACTACCGTTGTATTCGTAGCCTCTAGATACCCACTAAAACCATTCAGGTTGGCTGTTTTATACCAAAGCTTGGTCAAAAGCGTGGAGGCTGTGGCATTCTTATTGAAACCATCTTGATCAACCGTCTCTAACCGGTACCGAAAATCAACACCGGCATCGCCTTTTTCAAAGAAATCTGAAAGGCCAGTTGCATCCTCAGCAGACACCGCCGCGGACGCACATAATGCAAATAAACTAACTGTAAAATTCAGGGGGGACTTTTTCATCTTACGACTCCTCTAAGCCATTTAAAGGACAGTAGTTTCTCTCCTTTAAAATCACATTAACGGAGTCGTATTTCCAAGCACCTGACCCAAGTCAAATTGTAGATACTTTTTTGCAAAAAATG
>JBFOLV010000653.1:0-2302 GCA_040830325.1 Kordiimonas sp.
ATCTGCCACCTGTAGAAAGCAGTGGGCGTTTGGTATCACAAAGTAGGGCGACAGCTTCCTCGAATTCAGCTTCTGGTAACCGTGAAAAAGTTTCTTGTAGGCTTTCTGAAAGAGTTTTGTGGCATTGGCCCAATACATCATCTCGGTCCAAAATTGCTTGATGATCAGCATGACGAGCGAGCGGTGTCGCGCTACGTACCTTGAGTTCCTCAATTAACCGAGCATGGAAGGCTGGAAAACTTTCGAAACCTAGACTTGCTACAAAACGAATGACTGTTTGGCCACTTACATTACTATCTTTTGCCAGTTCAGCAACGGTTTGCAGTCCGGCTGCTGGATAATCAGCTAGTATAGCGCGTGCTACTTTTTTTTCCGACTGCGTAAAGGCGCTGGTTTTGTCTTTGATTATCTCAAACAATGAGCCTGTTGTTTCATGGGCATTCATTGGTGGGTCCTTATTCTCGCAGTGACACTTCCAGTTTGGCAGCATAGTTCACGAAAATGACACAAAATGGAAGGTTCAAAAGTATGAATCTTTTGTAGATTTTTAAAAATGTTATAAATATAACAAAAATAGCATTGAGAACAGAAAATGTTATGCTAAAGGTGTTCCACGATTTGACATGTTAGGATGTCAGTGTTGGTAGTGTTAGGAAGAGCCTTATGTCAGCAGATTCAATAGAAACCACCCGGCCAGAGTTTGCTCCGGCGGAAGTGGCAGCATTTGCAAATAATTATTTTGATATTGCTGGCGAGCTTAAAGCGCTCGTTAGTGATCGGGATCAGAACTTTAGTGTTTGCAATGGTTCTTCCAACTATGTCTTCAAAATTGCGAACCAGAATGAAAATGAAGGGTTTCTGGATTTTCAAAACAAAGCACTTCTTCATCTTGCAGAAACAGCACCGAGTTTAACGCTACCACGTCTTGTCCCCACTGTTGGCGGCGAAGACATGGTTGAGATGGCAGGGCAAGGTGATATTGCGCATCTGGCGCGCGTTCTCACATACGTGCCAGGGCGACTGTTTAGTGATGTTGAGAAAACGCCAAGTCTATTTTCCTCACTTGGGGCCTATATGGGAAAGCTTTCATCCGGTTTGCAAGGGTTTGGTCATCCTGCAGCTCACCGCGAGGGCTTTATATGGAACTTGGATAATGTTTTGGCATGTGAACCATATGTAGATGTTATTGCGAACGACGATAATCGAGCAATTGTAAAATCATACTTTGATCGTTACCGAGAATATGTTCTGCCGAAGGTCTCTTCACTAAGGTCGGCGGTAATTCACAATGATATTAACGATAATAATATCATTGTGGCAGATGATACGGACCAGATAGCCGCTGTAATAGATTTTGGCGATATGGTATTTGCTAGTCAAATCAACGAATTAGCAACTGCTCTAGCGTATGCGCTTTTTGATCAAGACGATATATTAGCTGTTTCGAAGGCAATAATTTCGGCCTATCACTCGGAATTTCCACTTTTGGAACAGGAAGTGGATGTGTTGTTTGATCTAACTGCGATGCGCCTCTGTATGAGTGTATGTATATCGTCGCAGCGAGCGCTTACAGATCCAGACAATGAGTATTTATTTATTTCACAGGCGCCCGCTTTTCGGTTGCTCGCCAAGCTGATTGAATTTGAACGCGATATGCTATGTGATCATGCGCGTACTGCTTGTGGTTTTACTGTGAGATCAGCGAAATACGATAGTCATTCTCTTGATGAAATGATTGAACACCGGAAAAGTGTGCTGGGGCCGTCACTTAGTTTGGCTTATTCAAAACATCTTAAGATGGTACGGGGTGAGGGTGCATATCTGTATGATCACACTGGGCGAGCTTTCTTAGACTGTGTGAACAATATTAGCCATGTTGGGCATTGTCATCCACATGTTGTGAGGGCACTAAGTGATCAGGCGGCAACTTTAAATACTAATACGCGTTATCTCCACGATACAATTCAACAATATGCCGAGCGTTTGCTGTCTACCTTGCCTGACCCTCTATCCGTTGTTTACTTTGTTTGTTCGGGTTCAGAGGCGAATGAGCTAGCTCTGCGTCTAGCTCGCACCAAGACAGGCCGTAAAGGCATGGTTGTTTTAGATTGGGCCTATCACGGTAACACTAATGGTTTGGTTGAGATTAGTCCTTATAAATTCAATCGTAAAGGTGGGGTTGGCTGCCCAGAATATGTTCGAATTGCTGATATAGCAGACCCGTTTCGGGGGCGTTATAAAGGGCGTGGTGAGGATGCTGGTAAAGCATACGCAGCGGGTGTTGAGGCGGCTATCGATGAAC
>JBFOLV010000654.1:0-2691 GCA_040830325.1 Kordiimonas sp.
AGTTGTATCAGTTTCATGACCAACCGCGGAAATAAGCGGAATTTCGCTTTCAGCTGCTGCACGCACAACAGCTTCCTCGTTGAAACTCCACAAATCTTCAATAGAACCACCACCACGTGCTACAATTAGTAGATCAGGCCTCGGCACACTACCGGTCTCATCAAGCGCATTGAAACCGCGAATGGCATTGGCGATTTTATCTGCAGCTCCCTCGCCTTGTACAATGACCGGCCATACAATAACACGGCGCGGGAACCTATCTTGCAACCGGTGCAATATATCCCTGATCACCGCACCAGTGGGTGACGTAACCACGCCAATAGTTTTGGGAATGTAAGGTAGTTTCTTTTTCCGCGCGGGATCAAACAAGCCTTCTGCGGCGAGCTTCTTTTTCCGCTCCTCCAATAGCGCCATAAGGGCACCGGCACCGGCAGGTTCCATCCGATCGACGACCATTTGGTACTTGGAGCGGCCCGGATACGTCGTTAACTTCCCTGAACAGACAACCTCTAAGCCGTCCTCTGGACGGAAACTCAGCTTAGCAGCGCTACCACGCCAACAGATGCCGTCCATAACAGCCTTGTCATCCTTTAGGGAGAAATACAGGTGACCAGACGCAGCCATTTTGACGCCGGAAAGTTCCGCACGCACGCGCACATATCCGAACTGATCTTCAACAGCACGTTTTAGAGCACCAGATATCTCCGAAACGGTAAACTCATGAGCATTGCTGCCTTGTTTTTTTTCCGATGTCCCTGCACCGATCAACGCATCAGACGGAAAATTACTCATTGTACTTTTTGCTCCCAAGCAAAAATAAAGTCACTTCAACAGCAACAAGTGAGGGAAACACAAGAACGGTTTCCGATCATTTCTTTATAAGATTATTGAGGAATACTACAACGAATAAAGCTGGCCGTAGCCAGCTTCCTTGAATTAATCACAATATACTTTCCAGCGTACTGTGAAGCAACTGATAGCGTCACCTACTCAGCAGCATCAATCGGCTTTGGACCAGCTTTAGGATTACTTGATTTAAAGCTATTGGTTAACCCGTTAAGATCAGATGCGTTTAGACCAACTTCAGCCATCAAACTGTCCACCAAGGGTGCCTGAGCACGGTACTTCAGTGCTGATGAAACTACTTTGTCTGCCAAATTACCATCACCGCTTCCTGCGCCAACAGCTTCGCCGTTCACATTCGCTGATGTTGCACCATTCAAACCATCAAGCTGAATGATTTTAATGTCATCAATCGCTTCCATAGGTTTCGCACTTTCACGAATAATGGCTTCTAAATTGCTGATAAGATCAAGCTTAACTTTCATGTCAATCTGGTCATTAGACAGGAGGTTCGCAGCTTCATTAAGTGCTTTATTACCCGTTGCTTCCACCGCGTAACGTATTTCAGCAGCCGCAGCTCTCATTTTTTCAGCTTCAGCTTCGGCTTCCGCTGTAATACGCGCCTTATCAGCTTCACCCCGTGCGCTTTCGCGAAGTGCATCTGCGCTGTCCGCAGCAGCTGTTTTCTCCGCTGTAGCAGCAATAGTGATTGCTAAGGCATCGCGCTCCGCTTCTTTAGCAGCCTCAATCAACTCAATTTGCTTCGAACGATCTGCCACTTCCGTTTCTCGGGCCGTCACAACCTGCTCTTCCGCTTTTACAGCAAATGCCCGAGCGGCATCAGCATCAGCAGCAGCTTCAGACTGCTCTTTGGACTTAACCGAGATTGCAATATCGCGCTCCTGCTCAGCAAGCTCAACCGCCTTACGGCGTTCAATATCTTGAGTTTCTACAGCGCGATTTTTGGCAATATCACGTTCTTTCACTAGTTTTTCTTTTTCGATGCGCTCCTCTTCAATGGAACGTTCCGCTATGATCTTAGCTTGTTCGGCGTCTCGTTGACGGTCCGCTTGCTCCTTAGCAATCTCTGCCATTTGTGCAGCGCGGCGCACCTCTACCTCACGCTCCTGAGCTAAGCGCGCATACTCTTCCTCTTTAGCGATTTCGAGTGTCTCTTTTTCAGCTTGCAGATTTTTGTTTTTTATCTGAACCGCCGTGTCTTGTTCAATATCATTCCGAATTTTTTTACGTTGTTCGATTTCTTCGGTCAGGCGCGTTAAACCCTCAGCATCAAAAGCATTATTTGGATTAAAGAATTCCATCCCCGTTTGATCTAAACCTGTTAAAGAAACAGCCTCAAGTTCTAGACCGTTCTTCAACAAATCTTCTGAAACCGCCTGTTGCACTTTTTGCACAAATTCAACGCGTTTTTCGTGCAACTCTTCCATAGACATTTCAGCTGCTACTGACCGAAGGGCATCAACGAACTTACCTTCAACTAAATCCTTTAGTTTTTCGGGCTGCATTGTGCGCGCACCCAGTGTTTGGGCGGCATTAGCAATAGCTTCCGCCGTAGGCTGTGCTCGTACATAAAATTCTGCGATCACATCGACCCTCATCCGATCACGAGTGATAAGCGCTTGCTCGTTCGCTCGCTGCACAGCAAGTCTGAGTGTATTCATGTTTACCGGTATTACCTCATGAAGTACTGGGAAGACCAAAGCACCACCATTCATAATAACTTTTTGACCACCAAAACCTGTTCGAACAAATGATATTTCCTTGCTCGCTCGCTGGTATAATCGCGCCAAAATAATACCTATGGTGAGCATACCTAAAACAGCAATA
>JBFOLV010000655.1:0-2870 GCA_040830325.1 Kordiimonas sp.
AAATGAAGAGCAGCGTAGTTTCCTACAGGGTATTGGGGTCACTTATGCACAGGGGTGGTTATACGGAAAACCGCTCCCAGTTGATGAGGCTCTGAAAAAACTGACTGACCATTAGTTCTGGCTATTTAACTTCTTTCAAAACATGCGCTTTTGGCATGCTCTTTGCTTTTTATGGTGGGGAGTGGCCACGGTTGCCGTAGCCTTTTGTTGGAAGAAAAAGAGCGTGAAAACAAGCAAGTCATTGAAATATAACGATAGTATGGCGCATTTGTCTGTGTTGGTGTCGCGAGCTTCAAGCGATTGTATTGTTTTCCAATTGTCTCAAGTTGCCTGCTCTGGGGGCATTTTCTTCCATAGTGTTGGAGGGTCTAGTGTCGTTAAATAACATTATATCCACATCACTATCAGGCCTATTTGCTAGCCAAGCGGCTTTACGTTCAACGTCCAATAATGTTGCTAACGTAAATACGCCGCATTATTCGCGGACTAGAGTGGATTTAGAGGCAAATGTTACTCAAGGCCAAACGGCGGGCGTAAAAATTTCAGATGTGTCGAGGGTTGTTGATCAGTTTCTAGAGACTGCTCTGCGTACGGCGACCTCAAACTCTTCAGAGTTTACGGCGCAGCGGGAATTTCATGACCGCTTGCAGGGAATTCTCGGTGATCCCGCTGCTGATAGTTCTCTCTCTTCTCGTATCGATCAGATTTTCTCTAGCGTTGCTGACCTAACGCTAAATCCAGCTGATGTGCTGCGCCGCCAGAAGATGCTCTCGGAAATGCAGAGTTTTATGGATCAAACTAGTTTGTTCCAAAAGCAAATACAAAACCTGCGTGGTGAAGCCAGTCAGCAGGTTTCCGAGAATGTTGAAGCTATTAATGAGCAACTGCAGCGTATTCATGACCTTAATCCGCTCCTGGCTTCTCAGCGCTCAACAGGTGGAGATTCTGGTGGTCTTGAAGGCCAAATGGCGCAGGCTCTTGCTGCACTCTCTGAACTAGTTGATATTAAAATTGATCGTCAGCCTTCCGGTAAGGTTAATGTATCAACATCTGATGGATATCCGCTTGTGGATACCAGCTTGTCTCAATTGAAGTATAATGCGCCGGGCATTGTAGAATCATCTACTGTTTTCCCGACCATTACCATTTCACGTGTTGATGATGTTACTTTGCAGCCAACCTCTACAGAGGTGGATTTTGCGTCCCATATTCGTTCTGGCCGGTTGGCTGGTTTATTGGATATGCGCGATACGCAGTTAGTTGATCTTAGTGTTTCGTTGGGTGAACTTGGTGCGCGGGTGGCGGATGAATTCAATGCAGTAAATAATAAGTTCTCAGCTGTTCCACCTCCAAACACCATGACCGGTAAGCAGACCATTGTTGATGGGGCGCAGGCTCATAATTTTACTGGTAAAGTGACCTTCGCTGCTGTGAATAGTAGTAATCAGTTGGTTGGTAAAGTTGAGGTGGACTTTGATGCGTCAGGTGCACCTGCAACATTTGATGCGTTGATATCTTTTGTGAATGGTCACGCCGATATGAATAGTGGTGCTACTCTAGCTCTGACTAATGGTGTGATGAGCTTCACAGGAGCTTCTGGTAACGGTGTTGTCATTGCCGATGATACGACTACTCCGAGCCAACGAGCAGGGCGCGGCTTTAGTCATTTCTTTGGAATGAACGATCTTGTTACTGCTGATAAGCCAGGTGTTTATGAGACTGGAGTGACAGGTAGTCAAACACACGGTATTGCGAACAGTTCAGTGCTTAGTTTCAGAGTGTTGGACGCCAACTCCCGTGAAATAACAACTGTTTCAGAGACTATTGATACCAGTACCAACACGACATATGCCAATATGGTAACTATGCTGAACCAAACTTCCGGCATGGGGGCATATTTCACATTCTCATTGGATGATGCTACGGGCGGTTTAACTTGGACACCTAAGGCGGGCTTTGAAGGTGCGAAGCTTCAGGTGGCTTCTGATAATACTAATATTGGTAGTGGTATAACTCCGACCGCACGACCAACTGGTGTATCTTTCAGTCAGGCTTTTGGTATGGGGGATTCTTACCGAGCAGATGCCGCAAAGGGGCTAAAAGTTGTTGATGCGGTAAATCAGGACCCTAGTTTATTGTCGCTTAGCCAATTTGACTTTTCAGTCCCCGCACCTGCAGGGCCAGCTGTAGGTGCTGTGGTATTGACGAACGGTGATCAGCGTGGAGCGCTTGCTTATCAAAGTTTAGAGACATTGCTCGTTGATTTTGCAGATGCTGGTGAACTTAACAAGTCAAACGTAACGCTTTCACAGTATGTCTCACGTTTCTTGGGTAACGCAGGCTTACAGGCAGCGCGCGCAAGTAACTTTGAAGAGGACAATCTGGCCCTTCAAGAAGAGATAGGTAAGCGTAACTCCGATATTTCAGGGGTAAATCTGGATGAAGAGCTCGCAAACCTGGTCGTCTATCAGAATTCCTATAATGCGGCAGCGAAAATTCTGTCGACTGTGCAGCAGCTTTACGATGGCTTGCTGGCGGCGGTGTAAGGAGAGTTTAGCATGACAAGAGTATCCAGCTTTGGCCAACAGCAGGTATTAATCCGCTCGATTATGGATAATCAGCAGAAGGTCTTTGAGGATCAGCGGCAGATTTCAACGGGCAAAAAAACGGATGAATACCGTGGTTTAGCTGGTGAGACGAGCACCGTACTTGGTTCCCGCTCCTTTAAATCTCGTGTGGATACGTATCAACAGTCCATCAAGACAATTAAGGGTAAGCTAGACGCTAATGATGTGCAGGTTGGTGGTGTAATTACCGCGATGGAAAAGCTTAAGGAAACCATCCAGACTACACTTGCAAACGGGCAGGCT
>JBFOLV010000656.1:0-4548 GCA_040830325.1 Kordiimonas sp.
CCCCCATATAAATAACACGTGACGGATCATACATTTCTTTGATCCACTTAATGCGCTCGGTGGTACTAACTAAATCCAAAGGCATTTTCATATCATCAACAATGCGCTTTTTGCTGATGGGAAAGCCCTTTTTGTCGCCAGTAACAAACCGAATTTCCATGTAAGGCTTCAGCAGGCATAGAGCATCGTGATCATCAGCTCCAAAGACCTTCATAACTTTACCATTTTCGGTATAAAGAAACTGGCCAGTTGTCATGACCCCATCAACATCTAAAATAAAGGCGTCAAATTTCACGGTTTGTTTCCTTCTAACTGTTGGTAGGCGTCGCGCATAACGTCAATGGGCGCCTCATGGCCTGTATAGATTTGAAATTGCTCAGCAGCTTGGTAGAGTGTCATCGTTAATCCTGAAACAAAAGGCTTCCCTATTTGTTTTGAGGCTGAGATTAAACGTGTCTCGGCTGGCGTTGCTACTACATCCATAACAGCATCAAGCTTGACAACAAAGTCCCCATCTACTGGCATATTGTGCATCTCTGGTGCCATCCCAATAGGGCTGGCGTTGATGAGTAGATTAGTAGGAACGCTATGCCTTTGATCCCATGGTGTGATTTCTACAGGAAAACACTGTTTTAGGTGCTCACCAGCTTCTGGGCGACGAAGGGCAACGATGATTCCGTCGGTTTCAAATTCACTTAGTGCTGTGAGCACAGCACGAGCCACACCACCGCCGCCAAGTACCAGAACTTTTCCAAGCGATGGTCTTTTGAGTGTTTTTAAGGCCCGGACGGCGCCCACCACGTCAGTATTATATCCCGTTAGGCGGCCGTCATTGTTAACGATAGTGTTGACGGCACCTACTTTTTGTGCACCTGTGTCGAGGTCATCCAGCATTGGAATGACGTCTACCTTAAATGGCATTGAAACACTGCAGCCTCTAATTCCCAGCGTACGTACGGCGGCAAGTACAGGTTCTATTTTGTCTGCTTGAAATGCTTTGTAGAAATAGTCTAACCCTAAATGGCGATATCCGGCATTATGAACAGTAATGCCAAAGCTGCTTGGTTTTTGAGCAACTGAAATGCACAACGTTGCCCTTCCAGAGGGCAGAAGATTTCCCTCGATCATCCTCCGGCTCCAATAGCTTTTTGAACAACTGAGCGACCTAATGCATGTAACATCTCATCAAAGGGCGTTTCATGTAGTGGAGACATATTTAGGAATATTATTCCAACAAGTAGTTTGACTTTATCAAGATCTAAGCCCTTCTGCTGAATATATTCGGCCAGCATTTTCTCAAGGGTTTCAGAGAGAGGGTCAGGTGTTAGATCCACGTCAATGTGGTCTTCTTCAATGTTGACGGAGAAAAGCCCTCTTTTGATATAATCGTAGTTAAGCCAAATGCCGCCCAGCATCTTAGCTAGATCATAATAAATGTCTCCAAACACTACCTCGCCGGCAAAATCTTGCCGCCAATCAATAAGAGTGAATTCTTCTGCTTCGCTATTATAGATGATGTTATCAAATTGTAGATCGCCGTGCATAAATGTCGGCACACCGTCGGCCAGTAAATCCCAATTCACTTTGTCCAATAATGATCGAAGAGGTAGGATCGGTTCACCGTTAAAATAGGCTGGTTGCTGGTACTTTGGGTACTTCGCATAAAATGCAGCAAGTCTTGCAAGCGTTTTGTCTTTGTAGAATTTGGTACATAAAGACTGGATCGTTTCCTCGCTACAAGGGTAGGACGTCCAAACTTTTTCATCTAACCATTTTAGGAGAGACGCGAAAATTTCTGGTGAATTTACACGATAAACGGTGTCACCTGGGATGAGCTCATAGGCATAGAACTGGTCGTCTACATCAAAAATTTTGGGGAATACATCTGGATGAACCAGGCTTTTTTCCGTGCGTTTTTTAATGATGTCAGGGTCGGCGAAGAACTTGATGACTACATCATTGCAGATATAGAGAAACTCGTCTTTCTTGGTGAAATCAAAATCAACATACTGTTCAAGTGCAGCCTTGTAGGATGAGTAGTCACCAAGGTCGGACCAATCGGTTTGCACAGCGTCCAAAGATTTCTCATGAACCAGCCCTGCTATGCCGTTACTAACCTGACGTTCGCCTGCTTTTAGTTCATTTGAGAGCAAATGTTTCCAGAAGACATCGTGATCTTTGATAAACAACAGGCCTGTAAAATGTTTGTAGTCAGGGCTTGGGAATTGTTTGTCAGCTATGTCTGAGACGATCCCCTCGCTTACTTTCATATTGCAGTAGGCTTCAGGGTGGGAAGCAGTTTCTTTGCCTAAAGCAATCCAGTTGTTATCTGGTGTATTTGACAAATCCACTTCAATTAGGCTGTCGCTGGGACAAAAGTAAAATGGGCGTTTTAGTTTGTCTTGGCAAGCAAGCAGGGATAACCCAGGCCCACTCCCGGCCCCGGCGAAATTCTCTACATCGCAGAAAGTAAATTCTACATCCCGGTGAGCCATGCGTAGATAGGCTTTTACCTGTTCTTTTTTGTATCCAGTCGCAATGACAAATTCTGTCCCTTTGGGGAAGCTTTCAATGATATGACTGATGATTGCTTTATCACCTAAGGGCAGTAGGGCTTTGTTGACTACATCCCCCAAGGCTCCCATTCGACTGCCAATGCCTGCAGTTAAAATACAAACGGGTGCTAAACTCACTGATTTGCTCCGTGTTCAGTTTGAACGCGGCCATCGGGGCGTTTTGAGTCATCACTAACCCTAATGACGTCATCTAAATATGGTGTGGAAACTTCATATAGAAGCACATCAGTTTCCGCATACAGCCTATGAAGAACCCGAGGTGTTACATGGATGCTAGATAGAGGTTCGAGAGATGTTTTGCCGAGATTTTCTTGAGTAACGTCATCATTCTTTATGGTGTCATCAGCTTTATAAACCAATGTAGTTTTTCCCTCAAAAAGGACATTGGTCTCTTCTTTGTAATGGTGGTATTGAAGGCTGGTTTTTGTACCCGCTTTAATAAAAATTTCTTTCAATACATATTTAGGGTGGTCACCGTTAATCCAGAGCTCATGTCCCCAAGGTTTGCTCACTTTATAATGCTGGCCCTTTGGTGTTTTATTCATTTCGGGGGCTGTGGTACTTTGCCCCTTCATGCCAGCGACCAAGATCATCGCCTTACCACCTGTGGCTGCGAGCACTATTTTATTCGTGTTGATGATTTGCACGGAATCATTTTCAGCGATCTCTAGCGCTGTGTCTTGGACCTTGACGATAGCGTTGGTTTCCGCGAGCTTCACAAAAACGGTACATTCACTGTAGCCCGTTAACTCAATTGTTTCCCCATCATGCAAAGTGTGCCCGCTATAGCTATAAGGTGAATCCGCAAATAATAATTCTGTAGCCTCGCGATCAAACGTTTTTACTTGATTGCCGCCATATATTGGAGAAGAAGGCGTGCTATTTGAAGTCATGGATTACTCCTGTAAAGGCATTCGGCTTAGTACAAATGGGCGATCTATAATTTGAATGCATGTATAACTTTCTGGCTCAGATAGTGCCTTATATCTTTTTTGAAACCAAGGACTAAAAGAGCATTTCACTTGATCAGTGGCTTTGAGTGTTTTGATCCAAATATTCCCAATTTGAACACGGTTATTGCGAAATCTGTGCCACCATCGCATATTATGAAAAAAACCTATATTATAGGTATTTAATGCACCCAGATGGGAAGGTTGATGATGGATATAAGCGAACAGGCTCGTAGATATATTGAAGCATTCAATGCACACAATATTGAGGCATTAACTGATATGCTGAGTGAGAAGGTGGAGTTGAAGGATTGGGAAGTTCAGCTGGAAGGACGAGCCACAGTTTTGGAGCATATGCGCACAATATTTAACAATGTGCCTGCTATTCGTGCCGACGTTATTGACATTATATCGGCAAAAAATGCCTGTGTACTTCTTTTGTCAATTTTCATTGAAGAGGGCGTTTCGCTACAGGTGGCTGATGTTCTCAAATTTGATACTAATGGAACAATTGTTTCTGTCCATGCGTACAAACGGTAGTTGTGTGGTTATCGTCGGATGATTTAGCTGTCGTACGGTAGTTGGCAGAAAATCTGCATAGAAAATCTAGAACTAGTTCGATCCTCTTTATTAAGAGGGATGATATGCTCCGAGAGAGCTTGTTTGAACTGATATAGAACATGACAGCCAAGGCATTGTCGCTTCAGTTTATTCATAGTTGGTGGGTACCAATAAAATGGTTGAAACAATCAAAGAACGTATAATAAATCAGGCGAAACGTTGGCCTAGTACGCAGTTAGCGGTTGGCGCTGTAAGTAAAAACACGGTTGAAGCGACCATTAATCTGGCAAACAAGTTTGATATTGACCTGATGCTTATTCCAAGTCGTCGCCAGGTAGCTATGGATTCTCTTGGGTCCGGATATGTCGTGGGATGGAATGCTGCGCGTTTCTCTGAGTTCGTGAGATCCCGTGATGCGAATGGGCGGAGATTTTTATGAAGGGACCATGGGGGGCCTTGGC
>JBFOLV010000657.1:0-4234 GCA_040830325.1 Kordiimonas sp.
GACCCGTGCAAATGAGCGTCGTTTTTATGGAACACTCGATAGCCTACCCAGCCTTGTCGCGCTTAACGCCGTCAAGAGCCCTGCACTATTATTAATCGGTGACGTTGTCAGGAACGCTGCCGATCTTGCACCAACAGAATTTGATGCGCTGCTTCAAGCAGCGACTGCGTAAAGGAGTAGTCAGAGATGGCTAAAAAACTCAAAGGGCCACAAATGATTCTCGCCAACTATTTGGACGATGGTCGTGTCGTATTTTTTACCGAAGCAGGTGGCTGGAGTGCATCTCCAACTGAGGCCGCATACGCTGAAGAGGATGCAGCAGATGCACTTCTTGCTGAAGCTAACAAAAGCACAGCTTCAAATCTTATCGTAGGCGCAGAGCTTATCGGCGCCACCATTACAGACGGCAAACCATTTCCGTCACACATGAAACACGTAATGCAAGCCAAGGGCCCAAGTGTTCGCCTTGATCTTGGTTATCAAGTTTCCACTGACTGGGAGGCACGCTAATGTACGCTTATGATGCATACGATCACGCGCTGGTAAAATCCCGCGTTGCTGAATTCCGCGACCAAGTCGAACGCCGCGTAAAAGGAGAACTAACGGAAGAAGAGTTCCGCCCTCTCCGTTTAATGAATGGCCTATACTTGCAACTACATGCTTACATGCTCCGAGTTGCAGTACCATATGGGACCATGTCAGCAGATCAGATGCGCCGCCTTGCCCATGTTGCTCGTAAATATGACAAAGGGTATGGTCACTTCACGACGCGTCAGAACATCCAGTACAACTGGCCAAAGCTCAGTGAAACTCCAGATATTTTAGATGAACTGGCTGAAGTGGAGATGCATGCCATTCAAACATCTGGCAACTGCATTAGAAACGTGACAACAGATCAATTTGCAGGTGCAACGGCTGACGAGGTGGCGGACCCGCGTCCTTACGCAGAACTTCTACGTCAATGGTCTACGTTCCACCCTGAATTTTCGTTTCTGCCACGCAAATTTAAGTTTGCCATTACCGGTGCGGCAACAGACCGTGCAGCTGTAAAATGGCATGACATTGGTTTGATCGTTAAGAAAAATGATGCCGGTGAAATTGGTTTTGAAGTGCTCGTTGGTGGCGGTATGGGCCGCACACCAGTAATCGGCAAAACCATTCGCGAATTTCTACCTGAAGCGGATTTCCTTAGCTACCAAGAAGCTATCCTGCGCGTTTATAACGAGCATGGCCGCCGTGACAATAAATATAAGGCACGGATCAAAATCCTAGTTGAAGCAATGGGCGTTGAAGAGTTCCAACGTCAAGTTGAAGAAGAATGGCAACGTATTAAGCACATCCCAATTGATGTGCCTGCGGAAGAAATTGCACGCATTAATGCCTTCTTCACACCACCACCTCTACCGGTACTTGATGATAATGTGCCATCTGTAGACGATCTTGCGCGCAAGAACTTTGTGTTTGCTTCTTGGCTTAAAAACAACACAAACCCGCATAAAGTGCCGGGCCATGTGAATGTAACAATCAGCCTAAAACCACATGGTGGCATTCCAGGTGATGCAACAGACGCGCAAATGGACCTAGTGGCCGCACTAGCGGACGAATACAGCCAGAGCGAAATCCGTGTAAGCCATGAGCAAAATCTAATTCTGCCACATGTTGCAAAGAAAGACCTTGCTGCCATTTGGACCGACCTTGATGAAGCGGGCCTCGGCACCGCAAATGTCGGTTTACTTACAGATATGATTGCATGTCCAGGGCTAGACTACTGCGCACTCGCAAACGCACGCTCAATTCCAATTGCACAGGCAATTACAAAGCGCTTTGACGACATGAAACGCTTGCAGGACATTGGCCCACTTAAGGTCAAAATGTCAGGCTGCATCAACAGTTGTGGTCACCACCACGCTGGGCACATTGGTATTCTCGGCGTGGACCGTAAGGGCGAAGAATCTTACCAGTTGCTCCTTGGTGGCTCGGGCGCAGAAGACGCATCGAAAGCTGCGATCTTGGGTCCAGGGTTTAATGAGCATGACATCGTTGATGCACTTGAAAAAGTCGTTGCTGTTTATCTCGGCGAACGTGAAGAAGGTGAAGAATTCCTCGCAACATACCGCCGGGTTGGTCAACAGGTATTTAAGGAGGCGGTCTATGACGCTGCTTAGTTTAAACGGAACAGTTGCTGGTGAATGGGGCCTTCTCGGTGAAAACGAAGCCCCAGCTGAAGGCGCAAATGTTGCTGTGTCTCTAGAGCGCTTCTTGAGTGCCGAAGAAGAGTTTTTTGAGAGCGCCGGTGCCGTTGGTGTGCTTGTAGACACTGAAACAAGTTACACAGACCTGGCACCACTAGTGAACAAGCTCTCATTTGTGGCAATCGACTTCCCGGCCTTCACGGATGGTCGTGGTTTTTCGCTAGCCGTGCGCTTACGGAAAGACCTTGGCTTCAAAGGTGAAATCCGAGCAACAGGTCATGCCATTCCAGATCAGGCACTCTTCCTCCTGCGCGCCGGGTTTGATACAGCCGAAGTTGCTGACGAACGTAAAGAAGCATTCGAAAACGCTTTGTCACGTTTCAGCAATTTCTATCAGGCCGACTATCAAGGCCGCGCCTCTGTTGCACATGAACGGCATACACCAAATGAGCACAGGAAAGCGTCATGACAGCGCAAACTGCACTAGAGGAAACAGGACTTTTCGATCCGCTCGCAACAGTCGACTATCTCGATAGTCGCTATGCGGACGGGTCACCAAGTCAGGTGATCGAAGGGGCCCTCAAATATTTTGGGGACAGATTCGCAATCGTGTCTTCCTTTGGTTCAGAATCTGCAGTGCTTTTGCACATTGCGGCTCAGGTTTCAAAAGACATCCCTGTTCTGTTTCTCGACACAGGCAAGCTATTCGGCGAAACCAAGCGCTTCCGCGACAGGTTAACTGATGAGTTTGGTCTCACTGACGTGCGCACTATCCTGCCCGACCAGAATGATCTTCAGGCGGATGACCCCAAGGGCGCACTCTGGACAAAAGACACCAACAAATGCTGCTACATCCGCAAGGTAAGGCCGCTCGATAAGGTTCTTGATGGTTTCCACGGCTGGGCATCTGGCCGCAAACGCTTTCAAGGCGGTGTTCGTTCACTACTGCCTCAGTTTGAGGCGGGAGATGGCCGCGTGAAGGTTAATCCGCTCGCTTTCTGGACCAAAGAAGACGTCACAGCCTATTTGGAAGACAATAATCTTCCACGCCACCCACTGGTTGCGGAAGGCTTCGCATCTATTGGCTGCATGCCATGCACAGACCGTGTACAGGAAGGCGAAAGCGACCGCGCAGGCCGTTGGCGCGGGCAAGCAAAAGCTGAATGTGGCATCCACCTAAGCATGGCTGAGAACAGCAAAATACTTTCTAAGTAAACTACCACGGGTTCGCCCGTGGCAGTTCCTCCACAACTCAGCTAACCTTTACTGGGCTACCTCAAAATGATCTTCTCGCAGCAAAGCCCGACCATCAGGCTGAACTACCCAGTGTTCGTTGGTAATTATACCGTGCGCCTTGTTCATTTTCCATTCGGCCGAAACCCGCGCAGACTTGGCATCCAAAACAACCATCGTTGAATTTTTATAAACAACATTGTCAAAACCCTTCGACACCAAATCAGTCCAGAAGGCTAGTATTTGGTCTTTGCCAGTGAAGGTACCAAAAGGTTTCACCACCATGACAGCATCATCTTCGTAAAGCGCTGCCGCGCCCGCAGCATCGCCCGCGTTGAAAGCATCCTTCCATGCCTTACTTGCCTTCGCCACCGCCATCTGTACGTTAAAGTCAGCCCCTGCTTGCTGCTCTGCTGTAGCATCGCCATCTGAAGAACCCTCATAAGCGCTTAGCATCCCTGAAGCCGAACCCAACATTGCTCCAACAATCGCCATTTTTAATATCTGTTTCATCACCAATTCCTTTACCAAAACATTTATCCGATCATGCCTTGTCAAGCACAGGGTGATAAGCGTCATTGTTTGAAATAACTGTTGAATAAAATTTATCAATTGCCATACTCTAGACCCAGCAACTTCTGGAATCAGGCCGTGAAACCAAACCCGCATGACATGATCATCTTCCTTGCTGTCGCTGAAGCACGCAGCTTTACGGGCGCAGCACAGCTTCTTGGGGTAACAAAGTCAGCAGTTAGCCACGCTGTAAACAGGCTTGAAGCCGACACTGGGCACCAGCTTCTGCTTCGCAC
>JBFOLV010000658.1:0-7228 GCA_040830325.1 Kordiimonas sp.
CCGCTTGCGATCACAAACTATCTTAACTTTGGCAACCCTGAGCGCAAAGACATCATGGGCCAGTTTGTTGGCTGCCTAGAGGGTATGGGCGACGCTTGTCGTGCGCTTGATTACCCGATCGTCTCAGGTAATGTTTCACTTTACAACGAAACTAACGGCTCAGGCATCCTACCAACACCTGCAATTGGCGGTGTAGGTGTTATGGCTGACAGCAGTAAAATGGCGACTGTGGCGTTTAAAGGCGCGGATCAAACTATTCTATTGATTGGCGAAACCAAAAACGAACTTGGCGCAAGCCTATACCAAAAAGAAATTCTTGGTGAAGACGCTGGCGCACCTCCATTCGTTGATCTAGACATCGAACGCCGCAACGGTGATTTCGTTCGTATGCTTATTGAAAATGAACAAGTAACTACTTGTCATGACTTAGCTGATGGCGGATTGATTGCTGGTCTTACTGATATGGCCATTTCCGGCAGCGTCGGTGCTGACATAGTGATTGAAAGTGACTTACCGCTGCATGCTAGCCTCTTTAGTGAGACACAAGCGCGCTATCTAATAGCTGCTGACGAAGCAACTGCTGAAACGATCCGTAAGGAAGCCAAAGACGCAGGTGTGCCCGTTGCTGTCCTTGGTACGACAGGCGGCGACAAAATAAACATCAATGAAGGTGAACTGGAGCTGGACCTAAATGCCCTCTCCGAAGCGCATGAAGGTTGGATGCCTAACTTTATGGCTAACGCTAGCTAAACGACCTTTGTTTTAAAACTAAGAAAAGGCGCCCTACTCGGCGCCTTTTTTGTTCACGGCATGTAACAGATGCGTGAGACAACGAAAGTTTGGTTTCAAATTTCCAATACAGACAGCAGAGTCCAAACTGAGACGCCGTTATTGAGGATTTACGCCATGAAACTAAAACATTTATTACTGTCGGCAGCAATTGCGCTGCCATTCCAAGCCAATACTGTTTGGGCAGATCAACAACACATAACTGACGCAGTAAACAGCCCCGAACGCCCAGATAATGAAACGGTACGCGACGCAAAACGTAAACCATCGGAAGTTCTGGAATTCATCGGCGTAAAACCGGGCATGCATGTAGCTGACCTTTTAGGCGGTGGTGGTTACTACACTGATATATTTAGCAGAGCAGTAGGCGAAACAGGCTCCGTCCTTAACTACATCAATTATTATGTTCGCGGGCGGTTTGTAAACTTCTTCGGCCCGGGTGGCCCCGTTGAAAAACGTGCGAACGGTGAGCAATGGAAAAAGAATGTAACCCTTGCTTTCGACGACATGGAAAACTTCAAGACTGAAAATCCTCTAGACGTCGCTTTCATGGCTCTTTTCTATCATGACACTGCGTGGCAAGGCACAGAGCGAGACAAAATGAACAAAGCCATCTTTGATGCGCTAAAGCCAGGGGGCCTATATGTAATTGTTGATCACTCAGCAGAAGAAGGATCAGGCATTCGAGACGTCAAGACACTGCACCGTATAGATAAAAGCTTTGTTGTAAATGAAATTGAAGCAGCCGGCTTCAAACTAGTTGAAGAATCAAACTTACTAGCTAATCCAGAAGATACACGTGACTTTAACGTATTTCGCGACGCGAGAACAAATAGAGATAATACCGACCGGTTTATCTTAAAATTTCAAAAGCCCCAATAAATTCAGAGGACCATATAGGGGGAGCATAAATTTATATCTTCCCCTATTTTATCAACCAAACACGCCTTCGCCGCCAAGTTCTTCACACCTTATCAGGCGACTATCTTCGACTGCCACTTGACGGTGTTTTACAGCTTTGCGGTAATCAGGATCAGTTACCATTTCCATAAAGGCCCCAGCTGTTGGATAGCGCGCAATAAACGCAATATCCCAAGTAATATGTGATGGACCAATAAGCATTACCTCAGGCCTACCCCGCCAGATAATCGCACCTCCGACACGAGTAAAGATTGGCCCACTCTCTCTGCCGTATGTTTTATAAGCAGCAGCTCCTGTGGTCTCTATTCCATCCTCATACTTTGTTTTGCCTTTTAATTTAACCAAATTAAGCATGTTTATAGGTAGGTCCCTAGGTAGTTCCTTAAAAGCCTCGAACTGATCGCGCTCTGGGTCTATGTAAGACATGTATCAATCCACTCATTAATAGCGTTGACTGCGCCAACAGGTTTCTTTGCCCAATCAAAATGACCGATATAATCCCCTTGTTCCTTACGCGTTAAATGAACATGCTTTACCTCGGAAGATGACATGACTGCGTTGGGCTTCCTAAGTGCTTTTTCACTAGCGAGGTGATCATCCTCAAACGATATAGATAATAACTTGCCACGGTATGCAGCCATACGGTCTTCGACGTCTTTGATATCCCCAAAATCATAGTTTCCGGTTAGGGCCCATTCACGCCAATCCAACATAACTTGTCGGTGTTCTTTTCCGCCAAAACCAAACATCTTTCCGGGATAATAGCCCAACATATATGTAAGGGGCGGAATTGCTGCGCAAAGTATATTTAACAGAACCGCTTCCTTCCGAGGATAAAACCCATAGTATGGAAACACACAGGCTAGGTGAACCAAGCCTGCAATTTCATGTCCTCGTGCTGCTGCAATATAGTTACTCATGTGTGCACCGAGGCTATGCCCCCCAACGAAGAAAGGGACACCTTGAAATCGTTTCTTGGTCCAATCCATTGCAAGCGGCAAATCGATATCTAGATAATGTTGGTACCCTACTTTAATATTTTTTGAAGGCTTACAGTCACTTTCGCCGTGCCCTCGCTGTTCGAACAAGACCGTCGCCACACCATGGTCTGCAAGCCCCTTGGCAACATGCCCGTAAAACTTGGCCTTCACCCCAAGCGCAGGTAACATAAGAAAAACAGCTTTCACAGTACCCTTGGGTTCGTACAACGCAAGCGGTACCCTATAGCCATCACTAGATTTTAGATTGTGCCAATCCCCCATAAGTCCCTTCACTCTACTCCAATTAGATCAGGAATAGATTTAGTTCATTTCAATTGTTGGTCGAGGGAATTTTTTATTGTTAGCAAAGACTTAATTTCGAATATTGCTGACTAAAGTTTTTACACAAGCCTTCAACCATTCAGTACAATACTCAAAGGTACTTATTTTTAGGGTATTTGGAGTAGCAGGGCTTTTATAAAGCTTTAGACGGGCCGGGCCGTATGTACCAGCAGAAGTTCTAACAACTCGCCACCAAATCTCACTGGCAGTTTCCTCTATATACCCCTTCTCTACCTTCCTACACGCACCGCCAGCTATATTAGCTTCTGCAATATCTTGCAGCGTACCACCAACCATTCTCAGAGTTTTATTGTCAGAGATCGCTGTGCCGCCTGCTACTGAGTAGAAAAAAGTACGTATCTCTTCCTCCAGTACATCCCGATCTAATAAAGCAGGTAGTTCTTGCTGAAATAAGGCGACACCACTACCCAGCATGTTATCTCTAGCTGTAACGCTCCAGTTTTCACCGTGAATATAATAAGATACCAAAGATTCAGGGATTATGCCGATTTCGCAGTTACGAGCAAAATCGAAGCAAAGTTTCCAGTCATCGGCAAAGCGCAAGCCATCACGGTATGCAATCTTGTATTTTTTAATATATGCTGCACGCATTAATAGACTGGAATGCAGCAGACAGTTTCGGTGAAAAAGGGACCATTTCAGATAGTTTGGCTCAATATGAGGAAGTGTTCGCACTCCATCAACTTTGCCATTTACATAAACAGTCCAGTATGTCCCAACTAGCCCGCAATCTTGATGCTGCTCCATATAAGCCAATTGCTTTTCAAGTTTATTTGGCAGCCAAACGTCATCATGATCACACGTCGCAATAAACTCAGTATCAGCAAGCGCCAGCCCTTTATTCCGCGCATCTATTATGCCCAGGTTCTGATCATTCTCGACCAGTGTCAACCGCTCATCATCAAAAGAGTTTACCACGTCAACTGTGTTGTCACCTGACGCGTCATCAATAACAAGTAATCTTAAAGACGAGTATGACTGACCAAGAATTGCCTCAATAGTAGGGCGAATACGTTCGCCAATCTTATAGGCACACACAACTACAGTTACGTTTGGGGAAACTGGTGGCTGTCCCAAAACTATTCTCCACGTCCGCGAAGGCGCCACAGATACTCACGGGCATGCTGTGGAATAAGTTTGTTGTATAACTTTTTAAGGTTGTTAATCAGGCTCTTACCGCTTTCCATCGCCTCACACCATGGTGTCATTCGGACATACTTCCAATAGGCCGCTTTATAAGGATGGTCATTAATGTAATGCCAAGGCTTTGTTTGACCATTAAAATGGACGATATGTGCCTCATCAACAATTTGTTGCTGCTCAGCGCGTGGTAAAGGGATAAAACTATTTTTCCAAGTGAATGGAACTATCATATTCCAGCGATAGTCTAACGCACAGCGCTTATCATAGTAGCATGCATTCAAAGCGTCTTGATCCAAGAATGGCAAATCATCGATCTTTTTCTCTATGTAAGGAAGTAATTTGCTCAAAGGATTCTGCTTACGCCATTCGTCCATATCAAACAGCAACACGCCGTTGTTAAAGTAACCGAAACTCTCTGGTATCTGGAGTGGTGCGGTCCTGTCTGATCCGGGTATGGTAACAGCGCCGAACATCGCACCTTCCAGATCGACTTCCCACAACGCACGAATATCTCCTGTGACAATCATGTCGGAATCTAAATAGAGTACCCTACCAACTGTTTCATCAAAGAAATCATCAACCCAAAATCTGGAGAAAGTGTCAGCTGTCCAGTGCATGCGCGTCGGCAACCGCAAGGATTCAGGAGGCAGAAAGTTTACAATTCGCAACGTCGCATTTGGATATTTAGAAAAAAGGGCCTCCAGGTCCTTGGCAACCCCCTCGTCTTCAAACTTCCCTACCACACAAACATCGTGATGTTCTAAGCTGCTGTTCTCAAGCATTGACACAATACAAGCCGCCATATGTTGCGCATAGAGATCATTAGCGCAAAAAAGAAAATAGCCATGGTTTTGCAAGCTTGTGTCGGCGCTCATTTATTTACCTTCTTAGTGGTTTTCGTAAAGTGTTATAAAGGAACTTGATTGGTGTTTTGATGCCAATGGATTCAGTCCAATCTGCAATGTCGCGCACAACTTTAGTGTACCAATAATTCCGGAACATAAAGGCTGCCACACCAATGGGGTTTCGCCAGAAATAGTGACGATACATACGCTTAAGGTCTTGCTTGCTATAGACTTTCGCATTACCTCCATACTTTGCGAGGCGAGGTGTAAAGTCAGGATAGAGCCTCATGTTCACCAACTGTGTTTTCATAAAGTTGCCAATAAGCAAGTCATCAAAGTAACCCCACTGCGTTGTTTCAAGCAGTGAATAGCGAGGCACGATGAACCTAACTCCTCTAGGATTCTTCCGTTGTTTCTTTGCAGTAAAGACGGTGCGCCTTTCTCCTCCGACCTCAACATCAACAAAATCAACAATGTCATCCAATGTCTCAAATTGAGCAAAAAACTTGTCTACACGCCCCCACTCATCTGTTGATAACTTCTCATCCCAGTTATCACACCCCGTATCGCTGAGTAGCTGGCTAGCATCTGCTTCTTGACTTGGCCAATCTAAGGCATAATCGCCTTTATGAAGGTCATAGGTAACAAATGGTTCAATCACCTTTACAGAAGGCTGGTTCCAATGCTCAACCATATCTTCAAAAGTGAATTCATACTCATTCGCCCACTGGCTGTCGCTGCGAACAAAAATATGCTGTGAGGACGACAGACAAAAATGCTTAACCCCAATTGAGGCTAATTCATCCGCTGCTGATTGTACGCACCCTTTTTTATAATTTTCAGGTGGGTCTATAACTCGTTCGCCTGCGTCATCTACAAAATTGAGCATGTCCGCAGATATACCAACCAGTTTGAAGGCATAAGTTTTATCATTGGAGTGTTGCTTTACGAGCTTTTGTAAAAACCCAAGTTCACCACAAAGAGGAGAGTCATTTAGATTGATGAGTAGTGCATCACCAAAGCGCATCACTAAAATTGCGTCCTGATTAATATTATCAAGACAAAGCACTTCAAGCTCATCGTGCAGCCGGTACCACTTTCGGTATTCCATTACCTCAACATCAAAACCATCATCAGCAAGGGACTTTGATATTTCGTCATGATAGTGATCTGGAATAAGAACTTTCTTGCCTTTTGGCATCATCTCCAAAGATTCATGATGAAGGTGGTCTGGATGACCGTGAGAAATCCAAATATACTCACTATCAAAAGCTGATTGAATTTCTTCATCTGTCATGGGGTGATGAAGCGCCCAACTATCAAAATAAGCTCGCCCCTTCAACCATGGATCCGTCGTCAATATCGGCTTACCACCTACCGCTAACTGAACTGTTGCATTACCCATAGTTTTGAAAGTGCAGTTCGCACTTTCATTCATCTGTGCACCCATCACGACTTACCTGTAACTGATTCCAAAAACATCAAATATTACTTGTGTATAGAGAACACCAAACCGCATGGCGGTGCAACAGATTTAACATATAAAAAGGCCGGTGATATATATCACCGGCCTACCCCACTTATCGTGCCTTATGTTCATATAGTGTAGAGAGCATTTCTCTCTATGAATAGTATATCACTCTGGCGACCACTCGAAACAACGCAGCTTACACTCAAAACTGCGGTCACCTCCCCATTGCGTGCTAAACTTTATCAAGACTCAATACACCAAATGATAATGACAATTAGATGAAACAACAACTAATAATTTAGTTATGCACCTAACTTATCGCGATAAATTTACACGAGAAGTGATGAAATTCTTTTCAGACTGCGATAAAATCAGTACAGAAGGGCAAATTGCAAATTAAGTTTAAGGTGTATAGACATGGCCATGATCTCAGAGGACATCATCAAGTTAATCCAGGAAGGCCTTCCTGGAGCTGAAGTAACAATTGAAGACCTTCGTGGAGACGGTGATCATTATGCTGCTCACGTGATATTTGACGGCTTCCGCGGCAAGTCTCGCGTACAACAACACCAAATGGTGTATAAAAGCCTTAAAGGTCGTATGGGTGGAGAACTCCATGCACTTGCACTGCAAACAAGCACACCTGAATAGTCAATACAAACAAATAACATGAATAATTTGGTCATATTTTAATTCTACCCCTTGGCAACAGGTAC
>JBFOLV010000659.1:0-3313 GCA_040830325.1 Kordiimonas sp.
TGTATCCCGTCAGCGTAAGTTGGACATATTGAGTATGTAGAATAAGAGATTGTTTACGGGTTCATCGAAGTGACGTAAGGAACGCAGATGACACGTAAACAATCTGGAAAGTCCGGTAAAGCCGGCAGCGCCGAGAAGATGGTAAAGGATATCCGTCGGGCGACCCGAAAGACCTATTCCTCCGAAGAGAAGATCCGTATCGTAATTGAAGGCCTGCGCGGTGAGTGCAGCATCGCCGAGCTGTGTCGCAGGGAAGGCATCAACCAGAACCTCTATTACCGCTGGTCGAAAGACTTCCTCGAAGCTGGCAAGAAGCGGCTCTCCGGTGACACAGAGCGTCAAGCCAATACTGCCGAGGTGAAGAACCTCCGACAGGAAAGCCGTCAACTCAAGGAAGCGCTGGCTGAACAGATGCTGGAGAACCGTCTGCTCAAAAAAAGCATGATCGCGGATGGGCCAGAAGAGCAGGAAGACGACATATGAGGTACAGCGCGTCTGAAAAGCTGGAGGTGATCCAGCTTGTCGAGCAGTCCCATCTGCCCCTCAAGCGAACGCTAGAGCAGATCGGCATCACCCGGTCAACCTGGTATAATTGGTATAACCGCTATCTAGACAATGGCTTTGACGGCCTGGAGGACAGGAAGCCCTGTCCACGCTCTGTGTGGAACCGTATTCCTGACAGGAGCCGTGACCGGATACTCAGCCTGGCACTGGATGAGCCAGACCTGAGCCCTCGTGAACTCGCGGTGCGCTATACCGAGCAGCATGAAGACTTCGTATCGGAGAGCAGCGTTTACCGCATTCTCAAGGCCGAAGGACTAATCACCAGCCCTGCCTTCATCTTGATGAAGGCTGCGGACACGTTCCAAAACCCAACAACACGGGTGAATGAGCTGTGGCAGACGGATTTTACATACCTGAAGGTCGTTGGCTGGGGCTGGTTCTATCTGTCGACGGTGATGGATGACTTCAGCCGCTATATCGTCGGCTGGAAGCTCTGCACCAACATGTCGTCGAAAGATGCGTCTGACACGCTGCAGATTGCTCTGGAGAACACAGGGCTGGATCAGGCTGATGTGAAACAGAGGCCGCGACTGCTCAGTGATAACGGACCCAGCTATGTATCATCCAGCTTTGCTGAATGGCTAGAAGATCACGGTATCGAGCACACGCGTGGCAAGCCGTATCACCCGCAGACACAGGGCAAGATCGAGCGCTGGCACCAATCGCTCAAGAACCGCATCCTGCTGGAGAACTATTATCTACCCGGTGAACTCAAGGCTCGTGTGGCCGAGTTCATCACCCACTACAACACCGCGAGATACCATGAGAGCCTGAACAATCTGACCCCTGAAGACGTCTGGACAGGAAGAGGAAACTCGATCCTCGAAAGACGCAACAAGATCAAATTAAAGACAATGGCCAAAAGGAAGCTCTTGCACCGCAAGGCAATGGCCGCATAACATCAACAACAGGACCCGAACAGTCTCTTAATTTACGACTGAAAAGTTCCAACTTTCTTTGAAGACGGACATATTGATCACATAATAATATAATAATGATTAATAAAAGACGGTATATTGCTCATGAAATGGAATTGGCAACAAGAAGACTGGCCGGAATTTCACTATGATAGTGAAAAGCTAGCCCCACTTGAAGCAAGGTTCTTGAAGGAATCTGGCTTATTTCTTGGCGCTTATAAACATGTTGCTGATGATCAAAAGCAATCGCTCATCATTGATATGATCAGCGATGAAGCCGTTAAGACCTCAGAAATTGAAGGCGAGTTTTTAAACCGCGATAGTATTCAATCATCCATTCGCAGACAGTTTGGCTTCCAGCAAGACCTGTTTCCTGCAGGTCCAGCGGAAGAAGGCATCGCCGAGATGATGGTTGATTTGTACCAGAACTTCGATCAGCCCTTAACACATGATATGCTGCACCGCTGGCATGAAATGGTGACACGCGGCGAAAGGAATATCCGCGTAGTAGGGAACTACAGGCAACATGAAGAACCGATGCAAGTGGTGTCTGGTGCTCTCTATAAGCCTGTTGTGCATTTTGAAGCACCGCCATCAGACCAGATGCAAAATGAGATGGGCGCTTTCATTCGCTGGTTCAATAACAGCAAATCCCTGCCTGCCCTGACACGTGCAGGTCTGACCCACTTATATTTCGTTTGTATTCATCCTTATGAAGACGGAAACGGACGCATAGGCCGTGCGCTAACAGAAAAAGCACTTGCTGAGGCTGGTGGGCAACCAACCTTGATTGCGCTTTCTCAAACAATTGAGCAAACCCGAAAAGCTTACTACCAGCATCTTGAAGCGAACAACAAAGAGCTTGAGATTACAGACTGGCTCACATGGTTTGCAGAAACTATTCTGAATGCTCAAAATTATTCAGAACGCTTGTTGGATTTCATCATTGCAAAGACACGGATGCTGGATCGTCTGAAAGGCAAACTGAACGCGCGTCAGGAAAAAGTAATGCTACGTCTCTTCAAAGCTGGCCTTCATGGGTTTAAGGGCGGCTTGAGCGCCAAAAACTATATGACAATCACAGATGCACTCACAGCGACAGCCACGCGTGACTTGACTGACCTTGTTAAAAAAGAAGCCCTGTTCAAAACAGGCCAATTTAAAGGGACACGCTATTGGCTTAATGTACCATCGGTTCGTGAAGCAGTGGAACAAGAATAAGATGAGAGGCTTGCGCGAAAAAACTTCGCTGTAATGTATGCTTATGACCTGCAAGAAGACCGTATCAGAGCATCCGGTAGTGGACGCGTTATCTCGTAAAGATCTGCGTTTGCTTGAACCGCTTGTAGAGTATCTAGCTGATCTGACCGCAAAAGAAGATTTTAAAAGGGTTTCCAAGGGTCACCAGCCATCCAACATTGATTGCGAGGAATGAGCAACACTTCATTTGCTAGTTTCTACTCATGGAAACATCGCAAACGAAAATTCAATATGATTATCATGGTGCAGCGGAACAACTTTCTCTCAGCTATCCTGCGCTTAAAGACCTTGTTTACAAAGGCAAAGGCCCTGTAACCGTTAAGATAGGGCGAAGAACATTTTTCAAGCACGACGATTTGGTTGCTTGGGTCGATCAACATAGAACAGCTGTCGACTAAGCAACTATGCAGGCACAAATGCCTGCACATTCGTCTTATAGGCTTGTGCCGGATATTCCTGATCTCCATGTATTGCGTAACGCAACACACCTCACACTGCTTCCCTCATGGTATTATCCAAGCTTCGCCAGCTCTCCGGCCAAATGACGACCTGATATGTTGGCGTAACGCTAA
>JBFOLV010000660.1:0-3323 GCA_040830325.1 Kordiimonas sp.
GCTTCAACACGTTTGTTTTTCATGGCATCAAACATGTCTGTGCCAGCATCCAGAAGCTGCATCAGGTCTTTATCTGAGCTTACAATCGTAACCTGCCAGCCTTTAGCGCGTGCTTGCGTGGCGTATGTCGCAATAAGGTCATCAGCCTCATAGCCCCGCTTTTCAATGGACGGCAAACCAAAGGCAACAGTTGCTTCACGAATGAGCGGAAACTGGGGTACTAGGTCTTCAGGTGCAGGCGGGCGGTTGGCTTTATAGTCTTCATAAATATCGTTGCGAAATGTCTTCTTAGCGGTATCGAAGATGATAGCCAAGTGGGTTGGTTTCTCGTTGTCTTCGAGGTCCTGCAACAACTTCATGATCATGTTGGAGAAGCCGTAAACAGCGCCAACTGGCGTGCCATCAGACCGGGTTAGGGGGCGTTTTGAATAGGCCATTGCATGATAGGCCCGAAAAATAAAACCGGACCCATCAATAAGATATAAATGTTCTTTGCCTTCAGCCACTTTGCGCTCCCCGCCTGTTGGTTAGTGGCCTTCAGGCCTATATGATTTATTCTTACTTAGACGTATCCGACGCACCACCTTGCAAAATAAAGCGGCGATCACAATATGGGCATTCTACTTGGTCGTTCTCGTCCATTGTCAGATATACACGTGGGTGACCGAGGGCCCCTTCGTCGCCATCGCAGGCTACCTTACGTGTATCAACAATTTTAGTTTCTGGTGCGTCTACCGTCATGGGGTTATTCTCTCTAGAAATTAATCTTGCCGAGGATTGATCCTTTGGCGCTCGGAGCTATTCTATAATACAAACCTCCGGCGGCGTACAAGGGAAGCTATTGCTTGGATAGCATAAAGATTTTATGCCTGCAGGGGTAGGCGAGCTAAAAGGATAAGTGCGTGAGCGGTAATGCGATTGAAATCAAAGGTTTAAAGAAAATTTATCGAGGTGCTGGTGGTGCTGAAGATAAATTGGCTCTAAAGGGCATTGACCTGGAAATTCCACAAGGTTCCATGTTTGGCCTGCTTGGCCCAAACGGTGCGGGTAAGTCTACCACCATTAATATCCTTGCTGGCCTCGTGAATAAAACTGAGGGCAGTGCCAAAATTTGGGGTTTTGATATTGATGAAAACCCTAGGAATGCGCGCGCGAATATCGGTGTTGTGCCGCAAGAATTGATGTTTGACGCCTTCTTCTCGCCGCGCGAAATGCTTGAAGTGCAGGCCGGCATGTACGGTGTACCGGCGAAGGATCGCCGCACAGAGGAATTGCTTAAGGCAGTGCATCTTTATGATAAAGCTGACGCTTATTCTCGCTCCCTGTCAGGCGGCATGAAGCGGCGCTTGCTGGTTGCGAAAGCGCTTGTACATAATCCGCCCGTTTTGGTGCTTGATGAGCCAACAGCCGGCGTTGATATCGAACTCCGGCAACAGCTGTGGGATTATGTGAGAGAATTGCATGCACGTGGTACGACGGTAGTGTTAACCACGCACTATTTGGAGGAAGCAGAAGAGCTTTGCGATACAATTGCGATTATCAATCACGGTGAAGTGGTGTGCTCCGAGCCTACTGAGCAACTGCTTAAACGGATTGATGAAAAAGAGATTGTTATTCAGGTTGCAGAAAAGCTAACGGCAATCCCTGAAGAATTGGCAGCTTTTAAAAGCGTCCTTAAAAATGACCATCAGCTGGCAATACAAATAAATCAAAGTGATGCCAATGTTGGGTCCGTGCTTGCGGCCGTACAATCTGCTAAGCTGACAATCAATGATATTTCAACGAATGAGACTGATCTTGAAGATATCTTCTTACAGCTTACCAGTAGTAAAGGCGCAGCTGCATGAAACGAGTCTATGACGTTGTCATCGTAGGGTCCGGTGCAGCAGGTTTAACGGCTGCCCTTAAGCTCGCACCGCATATGCGGGTCGCGGTGCTTTCAAAAGGCGAGATTTCTGGTGGGTCAACGCGCTGGGCGCAGGGTGGTATTGCTGCGGTTCTCGAAGCGACAGATAGCGTTCAGTCCCATATTGAAGATACACTCATAGCTGGTGCAGGCCTTTGCGGCGAAGAGGCTGTGCGTTTTGTGGTTGAGCGTGGGCAGGAAGCCATTGATGCACTGATTGAACTAGGCGTTGAATTCGACCGGGTTAATCAAGCCCACGAAGACGGATATGATTATCATCTTACGCGCGAGGGTGGTCACAGTCATCGGCGTATCATTCATGCAGCTGACGCCACTGGCAAAGCTGTTCAAAATACGCTGAATGATAAAGTTATCGCTGCCCCTAATATTGATATTTATGAGCACCATGTTGCGATTGATGTCATCACCAATCGTCACTTGGAAAAGCCTGGCACTTATAATGACCAGGCCCACGGTGTTTATGTGCTTAATATGGACAAAAACCGTGTTGAGACATTCTCTGCGCGTGCAACTATCATTGCGACAGGTGGGGCGTCTCGCGTTTATCTTTATAGTAGCAATCCAGATGCGAGTACTGGTGATGGTATTGCCATGGCATGGCGGGCTGGTTGCCGTGTCACCAATATGGAGTTTAACCAGTTTCACCCAACATGCCTGTATCACCCGGACGCTAAAACTTTTCTGATCACTGAAGCAATGCGCGGTGAAGGCGCTTATTTGCGCGGTAAAGACGGTGAACGTTTTATGCCGGATTATGATGAGCGCGCGGAACTTGCACCACGGGATATTGTTGCCCGTGCGATAGACAGCGAAATGAAACGTACTGGTGCCACGAATATGTGGCTTGATATCACGCACAAAGATGCTGACTTTGTTGTTTCTCATTTCCCGAATATCTATAGGCACTGCTTGTCGTTAGGTATTGATATTACCAAAGATCAAATCCCTGTGGTGCCAGCAGCGCATTATACATGTGGGGGTGTTCATATTGACATGGCCGCACGCACTGACCTTAACCGGCTTTATGCCATTGGTGAATGTGCTCACACGGGGCTGCACGGCGCGAACCGCATGGCTTCCAACAGTCTTCTAGAGTGCCTTGTTATGGGTAATGCAGCCGCCGAAGACATTCTCGCAAACAAGGATGATATGGGAGCCCCTGCTTTTGTTCGCACATGGGACGAAAGTAAGGTTACAGACTCAGATGAAGAAGTGGTTGTGAGCCATAACTGGAATGAGCTTAGGCGCTTCATGTGGGATTATGTTGGCATTGTGCGAACTGATAAACGCCTTGAACGGGCAAAGCGGCGTGTTGACCTGCTCTCTAGTGAGATTCAGGAATATTACGGTAATTTCCGAGTAACTGCTGATTTGCTGGAACTTAGGAATCTCGTAA
>JBFOLV010000661.1:0-21273 GCA_040830325.1 Kordiimonas sp.
GTGGTGATCTGCGTGTTGTATATTTGAAGCATGCTAACGCGGAAAAATTACTTCCAATGTTGGAAACGGTGACAAAGTCACTTTCTCGTAAAGACGCTACGGGAAAGCCTCTCGCGACGGACGGCGATGTAACCGTTTCGGCGTATGCTGGGGCTAATGCAATAGTCGTGAATGCTTCAAGTGACATGCAGCAGCGGATTGCTAATGTCATTCATATGCTTGATGTGCCGCGTGACCAAGTGCTCGTGGAAGCGATTGTTGTAGAAGTTTCAGAGGGAGCCGCAAAAGAACTCGGCGTTCAATATTTACTATCAGGTAGTAAAACCAGCGGTGTGCCCTTCACCATGACCAACTATTCTAATACTGCCCCTAATATACTGGCGGTGACAAGTGCCCTTCAACTGTATGATACACTCCATAATTGTGATTTTACTTCAACAAATACTGCTGTGCAAACCGCTGCTGTTGATAGTTTGATAGGTATGAACGGGTTTGCTCTGGGGATTGCTGGAGAGACCGCAAATGGTACTATTTTTGGGGCCGTTTTGAATGCTGTTAATAAGGATAGTGGAAGTAACGTTCTTTCTACACCGTCTATTCTGACAATGGATAATGAACCAGCGCGTTTCTTGTCTGGTCAGGAAATACCAATTTCCACAGGTGAAGCCTTAGGAACTTCAAATAGTAACCCATTCCGAACAATAGAGCGTAAGGATGTTGGTATCACGCTTGAAGTGACGCCTCAGGTGAATGAAGGAGAGGAAATTCGCCTTCATATCCGGCAGGAAATTTCTTCGATTGCAGGCCCTGTGAGTACCACTTTTAGCGAGCTAGTAACGAATAAGCGCGAGATAGAAACTACGGTTCGCGTCAAGAATGGTGAGATGGTTGCGCTCGGCGGTTTGATTCAGCAGGACGAGTCAACGTCAGTTGAGAAGGTTCCATTTTTGGGAGATATACCGCTTTTAGGGCGTGCCTTCCGCTCAGATAAGAAAAGCCGGTCTAAGACAAATTTGATGATCTTCCTGCGACCGACAATTGTGCGCGACAGCGATGATGCAAATGCGCTGACTGCTAAGAAATATGACTATATGCAATCGCAGCAATCAGCCGTCAAAACGCAGTTGACGCTAGATCAGCTAGTGAATGACGTGATGGGGAGAACGAAGCCCTCAGCTGATATTCCTGTAGATCTTCAGCGGTAGTATTAGGCATGGATGAAAAGATCGAACCATTGCTGAGGTACACGTTTGCGAGAGATCATGGCTTTGCTGTGACATCTTTGTCGAATGAGAGTGCAACTGTTGCAATGCGAAGCGATGCTAACGCACTGATGCTTGCTGAAGTAAGGCGTGTAGTTGGGAAGCTTCTTACCGTTGAGCAGATGGACAAACAAGCGTTCGACACGTTGCTATCTGACCTGCATGCGGTTGAAGGTATTGATAGCGGTATTGATGATGAGATGCCTTCCGAAAGCTTGGATAGCGCGCTTGAAGGTATGCCGGCAGTTGCTGACTTGCTTGCGAGTGAAGATGATGCACCAGTCATTCGGTTGATAAATAGTCTCATTGCAGAAGCCGTGAAAAACAAGGCATCGGACATCCATCTAGAACCGTTTGAAAACCGCCTTTCTGTTCGATTGCGGGTTGATGGTGTACTAAATGAAATTGCGAGTTTGGCTGCCCGACTTGCACCATACATAGTGTCTCGTATTAAAGTGATGGCTCGGCTGGATATTGCTGAGAAGCGTATCCCGCAGGATGGTCGACTTTCTCTTAAGCTTGGTGAGCGTGTTTTCGATGTACGGGTGTCTACCTTACCATCCCGTCACGGCGAGCGTGTAGTACTAAGGTTATTGGATGCTTCGCAAGCACACTTAACACTGACTGATCTTGGTATGCAGGAACAAGTTCTTGAAACCATGAAAGAATTACTGTCTGAGCCCAATGGCATTATTTTGGTCACAGGGCCTACAGGATCAGGGAAAACGACGACACTTTATGGTGGTTTGGCGCTTTTGAATGACCAAAGTCGTAACATTATGACGGTCGAAGACCCTGTTGAGTATGCCCTTGATGGGGTTAGTCAAACACAGGTGAACCCAAAAGTTGGGATGACATTTGCCTCGGGTCTTAGAGCGATTTTGAGG
Source organism: Kordiimonas sp. (assembly GCA_040830325.1). Taxonomy (GTDB): domain Bacteria; phylum Pseudomonadota; class Alphaproteobacteria; order Sphingomonadales; family Kordiimonadaceae; genus Kordiimonas. The sequence goes on from JBFOLV010000661.1 coordinate 2,150, forward strand.
CAGGACCCCGATGTGGTTATGGTGGGGGAAATCCGCGATATGGAAACGGCGGAAATGGCTATACAAGCCAGTCTTACCGGGCACTTGGTGCTTTCAACAGTACATACAAATAGCGCAGTAGCAGCAATTACAAGGCTTCGGGATATGGGGGTTGAGCCGTTCCTTCTTGCTTCCACGGTCAAGGGGATTTTGGCGCAGCGTCTTGTTCGGAAATTATGTTCTGACTGTAAAACGCCGGTGAAAGATACCACGCTACTGCGTGAGCAACTTGGTGTCTCTGCTGAGACTGAAGTGAGCTTCTTTGAGCCACAAGGGTGCCAATCATGTGGCGGCAAAGGGTATAGCGGCAGAATAGGCATTTATGAGCTTGTAAAAGTTGATGCCGACATCAGACGTCTCATTCAGGAACAGGCCTCTGAGCAGGAAATGGAAGCAGTCGCATTCCAGAATACAAATACATTGTCGGCGAGTGGCAGGGAATTGGTTCTGGCGGGTATTACAACTGTTGAAGAAGTGATGCGTGTCTCCAAAGTAAAGGAGGGCACCAGTGCAGGCGTTTGAATATTCTGCGCTTGATGCCACAGGTAAAACCAAACGTGGTACTATAGCCGCTGACGGTGAGCCAGATGCTCGCCAGCGCCTGATGGCGCGCCAACTTTACGCAACTTCGTTAACCGCTGTGAAGGCAAAAGAAGCAGGTGGTGGCAGCAGCCTTTCAAAACTGTTTGAGCGCCGCGAGAAAATAGCAGGCAAAGACCTCGCTTTGTTAACGCGTCAACTTGCCACCATGGTACAAGCAGCGTCTCCAGTGGAGGAGGCGCTTGCGGCACTTGCCCAGCAAGCAGAAAAGCCAGTGATCCGCAGCGTAGTTACACGTGTGCGGGCCAGTGTTATGGAAGGTATGCGTCTCTCGCAAGCTATGGAGCAGGAGGGCGCGACCTTTGACAATCTCTATTGTTCAATGGTTGCTGCGGGTGAAGCGTCAGGGGATTTAGGCAATGTGCTGGCGCGTGTTGCTGACCACCGGGAAAAATCTCAGGAGACTAAGGCAAAAGTGCAATCTGCGCTTATTTATCCGGCGGTCTTGTTAACTGTTGCTGTGGGTGTTGTGACAGCCTTGATGATTCTTGTAGTCCCAAAGGTTGTAGCGCAGTTTGAGAGTTTTGGAAGTGACTTGCCACTATTGACCCAGGTCGTGGTTGGCGCGTCAGATTTTCTAACCAATTATGGCCTCGGTTTGGTACTGGCTATCATTGCACTGGTCGTAGCTTCGACTATAGCGATGAAAATGCCAGCAGTTAAATTTTCTGTGCATAATGCTTTGTTGCATTCCCCAATTGTTGGGCGTTTAGTAAAGGCAGTGAACGCAGCACGGTTCGCGCGCGCTTTTGGTACATTGGTTGAAGGCGGTAGTCCGGCACTGGACGCGCTTATAGCTGCTTCACAAACCGTTAAAAATATGTGCATCAGCCAAGGGTTACAGCAGGCCATTACACAAGTGCGGGAAGGCTCCGGTGTTGCGGCGAGCTTAAGGCAAGTCGATACACTGCCGCCTATGCTTTCCTATATGGTAGCGGCTGGCGAGCGAAGCGGCCAGCTTGGCTTGATGCTGCACAAAGTAGCCGATTATCTGGAAAGTGAATTTGATGGGTTTACCAAGTCGGCGCTCAGCCTTCTTGAACCCTTGATTGTAATATTTATGGGCGGCGTTGTTGGTGCCATCGTACTGTCGATCATGCTGCCCATTCTCAGGCTTAACAGCCTTGTACTAATGTAAGGAGACAGAAGATGGAGAAGCTTCTGAGCAGGGTTTTTAAAACCTTCAAAGCACTAAAACAGCAAGATGACGGTTTTTCGTTGATTGAGCTAATGGTTGTTATTGTCATCATCGGCCTTCTTACAACTGTCGTTGTTGTCAACGTACTGCCCAGTCAAGACAGAGCCATGGTTGAAAAGGCGCGTGCGGATGTACGGCTCATTGAACAAGCAGTTGAAATGTACCGGATGGACACATTGAAGTATCCAAGCCTTGAGGAAGGCATTGATGTTTTGGTGCAGGCCCCTAAAAATGCCAGCTTCCGTACAGAAGGGTACATTAAGGCATTGCCCACTGACCCTTGGGGAAATGCGTATCAATATTTGGTGCCTGGTGAACACAGTAAGTTTGACGTGTTTTCCTATGGCGCCGATGGCAGGCCGGGCGGTGATGGCCTCGATGCAGACATTGGCAATTGGGCAGCTCCTAAGGAATAATTTGGTGCGGATTGTACGATCAGAAGCTGGTTTTTCACTTGTTGAGATGATGATGGTAGTTGCCATCATCGGTCTTATGACCAGCGCTATCGTGCTTTATATGCCCTCAAAAAATGATACCCTTAAAGATACGCTTGCTCGGACTGAAAGTGCGTTTATAGCACTTTCCCGGCACAGTGTTATGACGGGGCGCGTTTATGGTGCCCGCTTTTCGGTACAGGGGTTTTCACCTTACGTGTTGAGCGATGATGGCTGGGTGCTTGAAGAGGGGCTTCTAAAGGCAGAGGCCACCAATTGGCAACCCGTCAGTTTGAGCGCGTTGAGCGTTGAAGGTAGTGACATCAACCTAAATGAAGAAACGGTTGGACCTCATGTGTGGTTTCTACCCACAAGTGAGGCAACAAGTTTCCGGCTCAATATGATCGCTGATACCGGGGCCGCTACGCTGGAAATGAGCGGTGTTGGAAAAATCAAGGTGGCGTTCGATGGCTAAACCACACCTGGAGATCATATCTGGCGAAGAAGGTTTTTCACTTATTGAGTTGCTTGTTGCGGTGTCAATTCTGGCATTTGCGGCTGTTGCACTTCTTGAAAGTCAAACGCAGGCCATCGGTATCTCAAGTAGTCTTGAGCAGCGCTCACTAGCATCTATTGTTGCTGAAAACAGGTTAGTGCAAGCGCTCAGTTTGAAAGAAGCACCTGTGCCGGGCACACACACAGGCTCTGAAACTCAGATGGGTGTCACATTCAACTGGCGCGAGAATGTCCGCCCCGCACCTGGCGGTGACCTAACGATCATTCATGTGGTCGTTTCTAGCGACACGAGTGACCATGAACTGGCAAGTCTGACGGGTTTCCGAAAGGGCGCTAAATGAAGGATTTCTTTCAGAATGATAGTGGTTTCTCTCTTGTTGAGACACTGGTCGCGACTGTTATTTTTGCTATTGTAAGCGCAGCAGGCGTGATGATTTTATCTGGGTATCAAGATGGACGTCTTGGTCTGGCTGCTGCAGATGAGCGAATGGTCGAGTTGGATACGGCTCGGTCTTTAATAAGGGCTGATTTACAAATGGCGGTCATAAGACCTGTACGCGATGAACTTGGCGGCGGAGCAAAAGGATTTGAAGGCGGCACTTTTCAGACAGAGGGGCCATTATTACAGTTTGTCAGAAATGGAGACATGGGCGCACTGATGTACGGTAACCGCAGTGCCCTAAAACGTATTCGTTACAGAGTGGAAAATAACGCGCTTATTCGTGAGGTGTATGCTCAAACTGACATCACACCAGAGACTAGCAGTCGAGATATAGTTCTTCTTTCTGATGTTGATAAACTCGATGTTCGCTTCGAGACGGACGGCCTTTGGGTTGACGAATGGGGTAGTGCTGTAAACGGTGATTCTCTTCCGAGGCTTGTTGAGTTTCGTGTCGAGTTTACTAATGGTCGTGATCTTACCTTGATGTTTCAAGTGGGGGCTGCGGCGTGATCCTTTTAACAAACATAGCCCGAAAACTAAGGCAGGACGCGGGAGCCGCTCTCGTAACGGTGTTGTTGCTTGTCGCTGTTATGGCGACAGGTGCGGTGGTTACGTTTGAAGCTTTGGGCTATTCAGTAAAACGTAGTACGGCACGTAAAGTTTACGATCAGGCGCGTTTCTATGCTTTAGGCGGGGAGCAGCTTGCCGTTGCAGCAGCTGAAAAGATACGAAACGCAAGTGCGCGGCTCACCAAGCCTCAGGCTGTATCATACCCCATCGATGGTGGCAGAATAGACGGTGTCATAACGGACGTCAGTAACTGCTTTAATGTGAATAGTCTGCTTGATAGAGACGATTTGGGTGTACTGCGTGCGCAGCCCGAAATGGTTTTGCAATATCATCGTTTGCTAACGCTTCTTGGTCTATCAGAAAATGATGCACAGCGGTTATCCGCGGCGCTACTTGATTGGATTGATACTGACAACCGGCCAACAGCATTTGGTGCAGAAGACTATGATTATGCTGCACTGCCTTCGCCATACCGTACAGCAAATGGCCTCATGGTTGATATCAGCGAGTTAAATGCAGTTCGTGGTTACGATGCCGAAACGATTGAACTTCTTTTACCTTATTTATGCGTTGGCTTCAGCAATGTGCCAACCAAGCTCAATGTGAATACTTTGTCTGTCACACAGGCACCCTTACTGGCTGCCCTCTTTACCGCAGACTTTTCCGTGGTGCAGGCGGCGGAGTTAATCGCAAGTCGTCCAGCAAAAGGATATCAAGATATAGCTGACTTTTGGCAGGAGCGTGTTTTCTCGGGCAAAACTATTAGTCAATCTGTAAGAGAGAAGACGTCAGTTAAAGCCAGTTTATTTGAAAGCAGGATTAAGGTGCAATTTTATGAAGCTGTCAGCCATCTAACTTCCGTAATTTATGTAGGAACGGATAATAAAGGCCAGCTATTAACGCATCATTTTGGAGTGTTACAGTGAGTGACATGATTGTCATAGAATTTTGCGCTGATGCAGACCGTATTGAAAATGCAGGTTTGGTTCAGGACGGTAAAATGGTTTGGCTTACGGAAACAGATTTCAAAGCCAGGGTCAGGGCAGGTGCAGAAGCAGTTATTGTTTTGCATGGCTCACATGTGGTTGGCCACAGTGTCGAGTTACCCAATTTTACCGACGCCAAGCTGTTAAAAATCTTGCCGGGTTTAATGGAGGACAAATTGTCAGTTGCAGGTGAAGTGCGTCATTTTGCACTGCTCGGCGAACGTGATCCAGAGCAAGGCACTCGGCTTGTTGGCGTGATAGATACTGAGGTTATGGATAACATCACGACAAAAGTAAAAGAGCTTAGTTTAAGCCTTTTTGCTATTGTGCCAGATTATATGTTGATCCCACAAAATGCGGATAGGGCTGTTGCCTGGGAAATTGGCGGTTTTGTGCGTGCTCGGTTAACGGATGGCTCTGGTTTTTGTGCAGAACCAGGTTTGGCGGAAGTGATGCTGCCCGAGACAGCTGAAACTGTATCTGTGAGCAATAAAAAGTGGCGGCAGGTTTTAGAGACCGCACAAACTAAACATACCAACCTTCTACAAGGTAGTTATGCTCCGCGTGGAGATATTCTTGCCGGACTAGTGTGGTTCAAGCGAGCTGGTATGCTACTGGCAACGCTTTGTTTGGTTTGGTTTGGCAGTGTGCTTTTGACAGCCTCGCAGAACAATCAGAAAGCGGACCTATTGTATCAAGAGGCTGAAGCTGTGTTCAGAGAGGCGTTGCCTGATGTGCCGCGTATTGTGAACATGGAGGCACAGATGCGGAGAGCCGTCGCAGATGCTAGGCAACAAGGTGGCGGAGAGTTTTTTGCACTATCGCAAATGATATTTAGTGCCGTCCAAGATAATCAAGAAACAATGCTGGAAAGCCTTCGTTACGATAGTGAAAACGGCAATATAGCCCTAAGTGTTTCATTTGCATCATTTGCTGAGAGCGAACGTTTTAAGGATCACTTGTTAAGGGCTGGCGCTCGTGTGACGGAAGGTAGTAGCAGACAGGAAAGTGCACGGGTGTTTTCTGATATCCTTGTTGAGAGGGGCGATTGATGCAGGAATATTGGTCGAGTTTAACGAGTCGAGAAAAAACACTGATAATGGTTGCGGGTGGCTTGTCTGTTATTGTGCTGCTTTACTTGGCTGTGTTCAAGCCTCTCGTGTCTTATCAAGCTGAAAGTGCAGCGAGATTCAACGCCGCGCAGCAGCTTCATCAGCAGATAGTGAACGGTGCTTCTGTTATCGCGGCCCATCAAGGGGATGGTGCTGCAGTAACAGCATCCAATAGTAGATCGCAACCTCTTAGGGTATCTGTAGCAACGGCGGCTAGAGCGACAGGTGTTGCCATTAGCAGATTGCAACCAGCTGAAAATGGCGCCCTTACGGTATGGGTGGAAAGTGTTGCAGCAGGGGAGCTATATCGCTGGATGACGCATATGGCTGAAGAAAATGGTATTACGCCAACCAAAGTGCTTGCACAGAAATCCTCTTCTGCAGGGCGGCTTAGGGTTCAACTCCAGTTTACAGGAAGATAACGACAATGAGTGTTCGTAATCTTACCGGGTTTGGGGTGGCGGTTTTCTTGTTGTTCCTTGTCTTTTTATTCCCTGCTAGTCTGGGTGCTCGTGTGATGTTTTCGAATACGGATATTCGGTATGGAGGCGTGACTGGCAGCGTGTGGGATATGACGCTGGAAAACGCCTCTCTATTTGGTGTGCCTCTAGGTCAGTTGCAAATAAAACCAGATATTTTGCCAGTTGTATTTGGCGCACCGAGTGCTTCTCTTTCGTTCGAACACGCAGAGCGCAGAGGGCGTGTAGCCAAACTCAATACTCAAGACGGATATCACCTTTCCGACTTTACGTTGTTTACAGAGATTAGTGGACAGTTTGGCCCAGTTGCATTGGAGGGCCCTGTGTCTGTCCGCGGTCAGGAAATTACTTTTGATGCCTCAGGCAGTTGCAGTGCAGGTGGTGCTGGTTTTCGGGCAAATATTCTTGGTGCGTTGTTTATAGTGGTGGACGCCGAAGCGCCGACATTAGAGGGAAATGCCGTTTGTAGTACGAGTGGAATGGAGATTACATTTTCTGGCTCCAGTGCGTTTGCTTCTGTGAGTGGTGAAAGCGTATGGCGAGGGGAACGCACTATCGTTGCAGATATAGCTGTTGCGTTTAATGCGGAGACTGATTTACCGAACAACTTGAAATCTGCGATGGAATTTGCTGGACTGCGCGAAACAAATGATGGCTGGCGTGGTCAGTTGAGACTGGATCTATATTAATGCCCAAATTTCGAGTGAAAACCGCGTGTTTGACATTGGTGTCTGTTTTGATGATATCGGCTTGTATGGGACAAAAAACGACGGAACCAGAGGTGTCGCAAACAGCGCAGGCCGAAACACCTTTCACGGCGCTAGGGCAAGATGAAATATTATCCAAGGTAGGTAAGTTACCTGCTCAGCAACTCGGTGAGAATGAGTGTGGTTTGTTTTTGTGGTTGCGCAGAGACGATCTTCCTCTTGTGTTTTTCCAACACTCTGATGGAAGAGCATATATGGCTGTAAACGATGATGTGCATATGCTTGAGCGCACAGAGGCAGAGGAGCCTGTGGCGCTGCAATATTTCCGCAAGCAATCATTCGTAGCAAAAGGCATGAAGGTTTCAGTGTCAGTGGAACCGGAGGCGAGCCCGAGTTTGCAACAGGGGCTAAAGGTGCCAAACGGAACTATTTCCCTTGAAGTTGACGGTGGTTGGGCTGCAGCTCTGCCAGTGGCTGGGTTGATTGGGTGTCGGTAACAACACTGTCATAAAACTCATTGAGAAAGCTATATTTTCCGGCGTTTGTTGCAGTAAGTTTAAACTTTTATGAAGCAGTGAATGCCGCGTTGACTTGTGCTTGTGGGCGCTTAACATCGGCTTGTTTCTAATAAACATCAAACTATTTGCCACGGCTCCGCCGTGGCTTTTTTTTGACCTTTTGCAGAAATTTAACGAAGGCCAAACTAAAGTTCGTTCGTAAGATCTAGAGAATAACGGAATTTCTGGAGAGAATGAGCAATGATGAGGCCCATCACATCTGCCGCACTTGTCGCCCTTATGTTGTCGGTTACTGCATGTAATTCGTCTGATGGTTCGAGTAGTTCAAGCAACAGCTCTACAAACACAAGTACGGGCACAAACACTGGAACCGGTACCGGCACAGGAACGGGTACTGGCACCGGGACGGGTACTGGCACAGGTACAACACAGACCCTGACCATTTCAACTGGCCTAGATGTTGTTGTTGCCGGCGGTGATAATGCTACTTTGTCCGCTGATATTGGTGATGCGGCGGGTGCTACTGTCACTTGGGAGCAAACGGCGGGGCCAGCGGTGAGCTTAAGCGATGTGTCTGCCTTGTCACCAACCTTTACGGCACCAACTGTATCGGAAAGCACAGTGTTGACCTTTGAAGCCAAAGTAGAAGATGGTGCAAGTGACCCTGCTACAGCAAGTATGAATGTTGAAGTGTGGGCGCCTTTTGACCAGAACGACAATACAAGCCTCGGTGATTTTTCAGGCAATGACGGTTGGGCGTGCGATGTGGATCTGGGAATAGCATCTATTTACACCGAAGATGCCCAAGGGCTGAATACGTCAATCTCGCTGAACGCCATTCCCAACCATGCGGTGGGTACTTTTCCCAATGACGGCAACCCTAACACCATCAGTGAACAAAGTGGGATGTATAGCGTACCGCTTGAACCTGTAAAAACCGATACAGCACAAGATACGCGTATCTTTGGTATTGCGACATCTGGTGTGTATTTCGAGCGTGAAACAGCAGAGTGTTTCAATAACGAGCAGTCATGTAGCTGGCGGTATGAAGCCATTACACCGGGCGTGGCAACCAATGCAGGTGGCACCAATTGGGCAGGGTCTCGTAACAACTGGATTGGAACTGACTGTAATAATGCTCATGTACAGCCGACAGGCAATTATCATTATCATGGTTTGCCGGAAGCGCTCGTCAACGCTCTTGGGGATGCAGGCGACACGATGACCAAAGTAGGTGTTGCAGCAGATGGTTTCCCTATCTATGCCCGTTGGGGGTACAGTGATCCTAATGACGCGAACAGCACTATCGTGCGTATAACAGCCAGTTATGAGGTTAAGTCGGGCACACGCCCAAGCGGCCCTGGCGGCGCTTATTCAGGTATATTCCTACAGGACTGGGAGTATGTATCAGGTTCTGGTGACCTTGATGAATGCAGTGGTCGGTTTGGTGTTACACCTGAACATCCTGAAGGCATTTACCATTATTACCTGACAGATGATTATCCATATGTACCGTTATGTGTGTTTGGTGAAGTAAGTGATACTAGTTTTACAGCCGGTCCAGGTGGTCCTCCTCAGTAAAGAGGGTAAGTTCATGCGTAAACGTGTATCTCACATATTTGCCTGTGTTGTAGCGGCAGTAACAACACAGGCAGTAATGGCCCACGGCGGGCATGATGAACGTGTAAAAATCAAGATGGCCGACGGCCGCCTTGTTTTTGAAACACACATTTCGGCAAGGCTTCTAAAACCTTTTGACCAAGACGGCGACGGTAACCTGTCCACGGCAGAGTTTCGGAATAAAGCCCCTGAAATAAAAAAATGGGTAGGTTCCCATGTAGCAGTTTCTGTTCTCGGTGGAGGTGTTCTGAAGCCTTCTTTTTTTGATACACCGATTTCTGAAGGTGATGTCTCCAACCCCGATGGTAAAGTAAAGTTTGTGCGTATTATACAGCACTATGAGCATGACCCTGAGAAGGATCTCGGTATTAGAGTTTCATTATTTGAAGATGAAGCTAAGTCAGTTCTTTTCTTTAAAGACGGTAAAATATTCCGAAAGAACTTTCCAGCGGGCATCATCAAAATGGCGTTGAAATAACTACACCAATTTTCTATCCAAAATTTTTTTAGCTCTGACGTGTTTGTATTTTTTTCAACAGGTACAGATTGGGTAGCACTACGATTATAAATATTAGAGTTATAGCGGCAGCGTAGGATGCAGGGTCAGTGCTAGGCCTAACATAGTCCGCTTGAAAATATTTATCCAAGTTCCCTGCAGCGTTTATGAAGGTGTGTAATATTACCGCCAGCCATATACTGCGTGTATAAGAAACAATGCCGGCGAAGCCGATGCCTAGGAGTGTCGCATATATAACTTGGGCAATGACATCCACTGCCGGTGTCGTAGCCAGGTTAAATATATGGAATAGGCCAAATATGAGTGCTTGAACTAAAGCTGCTTTGATTAAGCCATTATTATAGTCACGCCAGGCCCTACACAAAATGTAGAAACAAACACCGCGTAGTAATATCTCTTCAAACAAACCAACGCTGAAGTCTGAAAAGAAAGCCTGGATAAGCCCCGCGGGTTTAAAAACTAGCGAATCCCAGCTTGTACTGATTAGATTCAGCCCACCTACCAATATCAATGGGAGAGTCGTTGCCCACCAATATTGGGCTCCTCCAGTTATGGAAAACGATGTAAGACCAGCTGCTTTTGCCCAGCCAATGTGGATCATTACATAAAATAAAGCGGCAACTATCATATACCGTGTAAATGACGCGATATTATCGCCAACTATAGCTGTATCACTAAATGTGAAGTTAGCGGTTTTCATCAAGCCAACACTCAACGCCGTAATTAAAACAGCACTAAGGAATGCGTGCTTGGAAAAAATATGTCTTAGGAACTCAAAGGTCTGCGTCATAGTGCACCTACTACTGTTGAACTGGCTTGGTTTGCCTGTTGGTCGAGTTTTTAAGGTGAGGATTGAGTTATCGTTGATCCACTGAAATTATCTGAAATTGCCTGAAAACCAATAGTGCTGATATGGTAATATCTGAAACCTATGACTAACTTATTGTTATTCGGAAGTAAGCTGACCGCGAGCCTCCAAGTGACCAAAAAGGATATGGTTTGGCCTACACTAATTTTCAGACAGCTGATTATACCATTTACCCTCGCACAGGGGAGGTTAAGCAAGGTGCGTTAGTTACCAAAGTTCGCCCAAAGACGTTTCAGCTACTTCTTCTTTTGATCGAGGCCGAAGGGCAATTAGTGGATAAAGAGTTCATTCTTCGTACGATCTGGGACGATGTGAATGTTGATGAGCAAGTCATTTTTCAATCTATCAAAGAACTGCGAAAAATTTTCAAAGATGTGGAAGCCATAAAAACCGTACCACGTAAGGGATACTCGTGGGTATTGCCTGTGTTTGCAGTGGAAGAAAATGAATACAAAAACTCTAGCAACCTCACTAGAAACATCGCAGTGGGCTTCGCTTTGGTGTTGCTTCTGGTTTCAGTGTTCTGGGGAATGAACCGAAAGGATGAGATATCCGGGTCAATTCTCGTGTTGCCGGTTACCAGTACTCTGGCAGACAAGGACCACCGTTGGGTAAGGTACGGTGCAATGGACTTGCTTATTCAGAGGCTGGCACCCTCCGCCAACATGGGGGTTTATCAAACAAGTGATGTACTTGAAGTTCTTAAACGTGCGGAAGTAACCGCGCAAACGGCTACCGATTCCGATATAGCGCGTTTATTCGCTATATCGGGTGCGAATATGATTGTTCAAACAAGTGTGGCGGGTTTCCCAAGGGACTATCAAGTTCATTATACTGTTCATCGCCGTGGTAGCAGAAGCAAAGGAGTTGTTCTGGCGGACAAAATCACAGATGCATTGGACAAAATAGCCAGTGATATTGGACAGAGAACAGGTGTTAACTACCAGATAGATCAAACCGTCTATGTGTCTGAATTTGCCAATGAAATGTTAGCTTCAGCTTTAGAACTGATGCTGGCAGAGGATTTTTCCTCTGCAGAGAAGTTTCTTGTCACAGCCGTAGAAATGGAACCAAACAATGTTGCTGCCAAACGATTGCTGGCGCAGTCGGTCGTTGTCCAAAAGAGTTATGATAAAGCAGACAACATTTTGATGGCTGCGTTTGAGCAAGCGGTGGCCAATAGCAATCAATCTGAACTCGTGCGCATTATGTTCTGGCGCGGGGTGAATGAACTGCAAGCCGGTAACATCGAGGCAGCCCGCAATTTTTTAGAGAGCGCTGCGGTTTATGCGGTTGAAAATAAGGATTGGTTACATCTTGGTTATGTGTCCGAATTTATGGGACACGCCTATAGGTTTGAAAAAGAATACGCTCTTGCAGAAGAGGCTTATAGGTCTGCAATTGATTATCACACAATCATACAATGCCCTTATGGTCAGGCCCAAGGGTATATGAATATTGCGAAGCTGGCGTTCACGCAAAACGATATCCCTAAGGCAGAAACCAACACCTCAAAGTCACGTCAACTAGTTGAGAGTCATCAGCTACGTTCCCTTCAGAAAGAACTGTATGCTTGGATAGGGACGCTGAAACCCTCTTTGATGTTGCCGGATAGTTAGTAACGCCCACTGTTGCGCCGCTAGACAGTCATATAGTGGCCGGTTTCAGACTATTTCAGAAGCTTTCATTGGAATATGTAGATTTTCTAGATCACCTGTCAAAAAGCAAACAGGGTGCATCATGCACCTACATTGAAACGACAGTTGAAGGTGTCATCATGAAAAGAACACTACGTAACATGGGTTACTGTTTATCCATATCAACAAGCTTGGTCGCAGCAGACGTTTGTGCCAGCGATTTTGATAAATCAGAGAATATTGCTCTCGTGGGTGCAACCGTTGTCAGCCCTCATCTTGCATCACCTATTAACAATGCGGTGGTAACTATTGACGGTGGGAAGATAAGCGCAATAGGGCCTGCATCTTTGGATATCGGTAATAACTACAAGAAAATTGATGTGAGCGGACGTTGGCTTGTTCCCGGTTATATTGATTCACATGTTCATTTTTTTCAGTCAGGCAGCGCTTTTACGCGACCGGACAGTTTTGATTTCAGCAATATTCAACCCTATTCGGAGGACCGTGAGTGGGTTACAAAGAATATGGCGGATACGTTTGAACGATATATCAAAAGTGGCGTTACAAGCGTTGTAGATATGTGCGGACCAAGGTGGACATTCAATGTTCGTACTATTGCTAACAAATCCGATATAGCCCCAACCGTTGCGAGTGCCGGGCCGTGTGTTAGTAGCTTTTCCGCGGAGGCGCTTGATCTTGGCGACAATGATCCTGTTTTTGCAAAAGTGAGCTCATCAGAACAGGCAGTAGCTTTGGTGTCCAACTTAATGATTGATAAGCCTGACCTTATCAAAATTGTTTGGTCCCAAGACAGTGGGCACACACCAGAGCAGTTACATGACCTATTTGCTCCAGCGATTAAATATGCCCATGAACGTGGAGTGATCGTTGCCATTCACGCACTTGAGCTTGAGAACGCTAAACTAGCAGTTAAGGCTGGCGCAGATATTCTTGTTCACGGTGTGTTGTTGGATGAGCTTGATGAAGAGTTTGTAGCTTTGGCGAAAAAGCATGATGTTATCTACATGCCGACCCTTGCCGTTCATGCAGCCTCTAAGCACATAGCGGAACATGCTTTGGAATTTTCTGAACATGAAGAATTATTAGCGCATCCTGACATTTTAAACAGCTTCAAAGAAGTATCAGCGGAGTTTGATAAAGCCGGAATGATGGTAAAGCTATTTCGCAAATATGTCCCGATGGTAGATGCCTCAGAAGTTGAATTAGCTAAATTATCGGAACAAGAGCAAAATATGCTAGCTCAACTTCGCCGTTTCTTCTCCAAAGAGGTGACAGCTGCTCAGCGGAGAAATGTGAAGCGGATGCATGATGAAGGTGTTCCCCTCGCGCTTGGCACAGATGCAGGTAATCCGGCAGTAGTTCATGGTGGATCATTACTGACTGAGATGAAAGCCTGGGTTGATGCTGGAATTCCATTGAGCTCAATTCTCAAGGCGACAACAATGAATAATGCTCTAGTGGCGGGACGTCAGGCAGATGTGGGTAGTATCGAAGTAGGTAAAATAGCGGACCTACTTGTCCTCAAAAAAAATCCCAGCATATCGGTAGATAATATGGCCTCGATTGAGATCGTGATAAAAGATGGTCGTACGATCAAGCAGTAGAATGGTTAGTAAATCGTCCCTGCATTCACGGTGAGTGCAGGGACGATTTGAGTTGAACCTGCTATGCCAATAAAAACACGGTTACTATAAGCAAATAAGGTACTCTCTATAACCGGTGGGGTGGAGCCTCTGACTGGAAAATAGTTGTCAACGAGCTCATCTGAGGCTAGTGTCTGCGCCAATCGTAAGACTTGCTGGGGGGCAGGGTATTGTGTAGGGCAGCGATTAAAATCGCTGTGGGGCTCGTAGCATGAGTTTGATTTTAAAGAACTTTCTACAAAATGAAAAGGCGCTCAAAAAGTATCTGACGCGTTTCTTTTCACGTGCCCAGGATATTGATGATGTTGCGCAGGAAACTTTCTTGAAGGCGTTTGCATCAGAGGCAAAGTCAGAAATTAGAGCACCAAAATCCTTTCTGTTTAAGGTGGCGAAACATACCGCTCTGAATGAAATTGCAAAAAAATCAAATAGTACGACTGATTATATTGAGGATTCTGCAAACTCAAATGTCTTAGAAGATGAGGCACAAGTTGGCGCAGAGCAAATATTCGATAGCAAACAGAAATTGATTGTGTTTTCGAAGGCTGTTGCTAGTTTGCCGCCAAACTGTAGGCGCGTTTTTCTGTTGAGAAAAATGGAAGGCCTTAAGGTTAAGGAGATTGCTAGGAAACTGGATATATCAGTTAGTGGTGTGGAGAAGCATATTGCAACCGGTTTGGTTAAATGCAGCCAATATTTTCGGGAGCAAGGTTATGACCCAACGGAGTTTGGCGATATAGCTGCAACCCGCAAAACAAAGAATGATGTGACAGTGTCTAAGTTGCTAAGAGTTAGAGATGAGTGATCAGTTAAATATTGTCAGGTTCCCTGACCGTAAAGCGATTGAAGAGGAAGCAGCCCGTTGGGTTGCACGCCTTGACGCGCGCGGTGAGCTGACAGCAACTGAGCTTGCGTCACTCAAGCAGTGGGTTTCACAGAGTAGCCAACATAAAGAAGCCATCGACCGGATGTCAGCTTTATGGGGTGGTTTTGATATTCTCGATGAAGTGAACTACACGGAAGAAGTGGTCTCAGATATTGTGCAGCCAGCTTGGTTTAACTCACCAAAATGGTGGGCGACAGGCGCTATTGCCGCGACTTTGTTGATTGTATCTCTTGTGGGTATGCTAAACCCTCAGCAAGTTGAGATGGGGCTGCCGCAAGCAGGGCACTATTATACAGCTATTGGTGAGCAGCGGACTATTGCGCTGGCTGATGGCTCTGAAGTCATTTTGAACACCAATAGTGAAGTTAAGTTTGAACTAACTGATACTGTTCGCAACATTCATTTGGTTAAGGGCGAGGCGCACTTTGAAGTGGCGTCTGATAAAGAACGTCCATTCCTGGTGCATGCGAATGGGGGTATTGTGAAAGCTGTTGGCACAGCGTTCACCGTGTTCCTCCGTAAGAAAGCTGTTGAAGTAACGGTGTCCGAAGGTGTTGTAGCTTTATTTCCGCAGTCAGAGGGTTCAGTTGTTGATGAAGCCTTGGGCTTGTCTGTCGCGAGCTTGACGCCTGTGGCAGCGCTTACCGCTGGGCAAAATGCCGTCTTTTCCGAGGAAGTGGAGAGCATGACGCGCATGAGCGATGAAGCACTCGACCGTAAACTATTATGGCGTGGTGGATTTATTGCGTTTGCTGGTGAGCCGCTCGCAACTGTTGTAGCTGATGTGAGCCGTTATACGGATGTAGTTATTGAAATTGATGATCCCGCGCTGGAGCAACTACCTGTTGGTGGGTATTTCAAGGTTGGGGAAGTTGAAGGCATGTTTGAGGCGCTTGAAGGTGCCTTTGGCGTTAGCGTGGAGCGCTTAAGTCCAACAAAGGTCAAGCTGTCCCAAGCATCTTAACCCTTTAGTGCAGCTTTTCAGCAACGAATACAGCTTCTGGTATGTGGTTCTTGAGCAACGGCAACGCCATTAAATGCTACAGAAATTCACGGAATACTCATATGCTGTATGGAACAGCGAATATTTTTTTATAAAAACATAGTGTGGGTTTTTAACAATCATTGGTCTTAGGGAATAAGGCCGGTGAAAAATACGGAATATACCGATCGCCGAGTTGATACATAGGGAAGCACCAAGTCTGGGGAGGGCGCGCGTATTTTTGTGCATGGTAACAATGGTTATGTTGCTCATCACAGATGTTGCATACGCAGCTACACCCACTGAGCGATTTAAGTTTGATATCACTCAAAAGACTTTAGGTGGCGCATTAGCAGCTTTTACACGGCAGGCCCGTGTGCAGCTTTTATATCCTTATGAATTAGCTGAGACAGAGGGCATGAAGCCCGTTGTCGGTCGGTATACTGTTCTTGAAGCGCTTGATATTTTGTTTCGGGACACTGAATTTTCTGGCGGCCTTACCGAGCGGGGAGTGGTGACAATTTCCCGTGTTGACAGTGAACTAAGGCAAGTTCGGGAGGAACAAGTGTCCGTGAATAAAACAAAAAGAAATCTACTAACTTCAATCTCAACACTGATCTTTGGCGCAACAGCAGCAACAGGTGTGCAGGCACAGGATGCAGCAAGCGATGGTTTTGCTCTTGAAGAGATTGTTGTAACAGCAACCAAACGTGCGTCATCAATCCAAGATGTACCGTTTTCTATCAATGCACAAACAGCAGCTGATATTCGCCGCACTGGCGCGCAGAGCCTTGAAGATGTTTCAAGGAACGTCGCTGGCTTGATGATTCAAAACCTCGGTCCTGGTCAGAGCCAAGTAGCGATCCGCGGTGTATCTGCGGGGCAGATCGTACGTGACCAGCCGGGTGTTAAAGAGCAAGTGGGTGTTTATCTCGACGAGTCAGTAATTTCACTTTCTCTCTTTACGCCTGACCTTGACCTTTATGACCTGAACCGTGTTGAAACACTACGCGGTCCACAAGGTACACTTTTTGGTTCGGGTTCCATTGGCGGTACTATCCGTTACATCACGAACCAGCCAAACCTTGAAGAGAGTGAAGGTAGCGTTGAAGCAGGCCTCAATACAATTGACGGCGGCGGCACTGGTGGTGACATCAAGGCGATGATCAATGTGCCGATTGCTGACGGCAAGGCAGCAATCCGTGCTGTAGCCTACCATACAGAATATGCAGGTTTCATTGATGCACGCCGTGAAGGTGGTTCAATTGACCAGAACGTAAACAGCGGCAACCGTACTGGTGGCCGGATTGCACTTTTGTTCCAGCCAAACGATGCTCTCTCTGTTACACCGCGTGTGATCTTCCAGAAGATTGATACGGATGGATTTAACCGCCAAGAGGTATTCAATCTTTACGCAAACCCTTACACGACAACACGTCCAGCAGTTCAGCTCGGTGAGCGTGAACAGTTCCTATTGTTGGACGAAGGTTTTGAAGACGAAACGCTGATTGCGGATTTGACACTCAAGTATGATTTTGACGGCGTTGAGCTAACGTCGGTATCAAGTTATACGGACCGTGATATTCTCGTAAGTCGTGACGCGAGTGCTCTAACAGGTTCAGTATCTGTTGATCTTGGTTTCCCTGACGATGCAGTAATGTTGCCGTCTAATTTGCGGGACACCACAAAAGTTGAGCAATACACTCAAGAACTTCGCTTAAGTTCAAACGGTGATGGTCCGTTCCAGTGGGTACTTGGTGGTTTCTACTCTAAAACAGATCGTTTCTATCAGCAGTTCCTTCCAACACCGGGTTATGATGCGGCTACTGACGCCACACTTGGTGCAGGAACTTCAGCTGGTGCCGGCATGGGTGTTGCCCCAACAGATTCACCTTTCTTCTCAGAACTACCATATGAGCTGAAACAGCTTGCGGTGTTTGCTGAGGCTACATACGACATTTCTGACAGCTTCCATATTACGGCTGGTGGTCGTTACTATGACTATGAAGAAGAACGTACTGTTACGCAGGTTGGTCTCTTTGGTAATGGTGTTGTTAATCAGCTCGACAAAACCAAGTCTGATGGCTTTACGCCGCGTGTGCTTGCACGTTACGACGTGAGTGATGAGATTACACTTAATGCTCAAGTGTCTAAGGGCTTCCGTCTTGGCGGTGTGAATGATCCACTTAATACGGCACTTTGTAACGCGAATGACCTCACGATCTTTGGTGGCTTCCAGGATTATGATGATGAGAGCCTATGGAACTATGAAGCGGGTGTGAAATATAAAGATAAGACGTTCAGCTTTAATGCTGCGGCTTTCTATACTGATATTTCAAACCTACAGGTTACTCTTGATGCAGGTTCATGTTCTTCACGGATTAGCTTTAACGTTGAAAAAGCCCATACTATGGGCCTTGAGATGGAGTTTAAGGCGCGTCCAACTGAGAACTTCGACATCTCCTTTGCGGGTAGTTTGATTGAATCAGAGTTTGATTCAACTGTGATCGATAGCACCGGTGCTGTACTGGGTGGTGTACGTGACGGCAACCGTTTGCCATCAGTGCCTAAGTTCAGCTTTGGTTCAACAGCAACCTATAGCTTCCCATTTGAAATGGCAGGCGATGGTGCTGAGGCGTATGTTTCTGCAACATTCCAACACCGCAGTAGCATCTTCACACAGCCTTCAGACCAAGAAGCTGGTGCAGGTACCTTCACTTCAGGTCTAGCGTTTGGTGGTGCCCCAGGTACTGATGTTACCAACCTTGACCTTGAGCTTGATAGCTATCAGACACTAAATCTAAGCTTCGGTGTTCAAATGGAAGCATGGGAAGTGGTTGCTTACGTGAACAACGTAACAGACACGAACGCAAACCTATCATTTGACCGTGAGCGCGGAGGTCGTGCTCGTCTTGGTTTCCGAACTAATCAGCCGCGTACATTCGGCCTAGTGGTTCGCGCAAACTTCTAAGAACCTAGTTCTATAGCGATAAAGAAAGACGGTGCTACTGGCACCGTCTTTCTCAAAACCATATTTGGTTTAGTTGAAAAAAATATTCCCAAATTCAACTTTTAAACTGTCTTAGTTAGTCGAGGTTATTTTGCTTTCCGGTGGAATAGCTTCGCAGCAAAAAGAAACACTTTCCTCTCGTTTCTTATGCACAAACCGAGGATCTCTGCCCGTAGAGGTCTTTCGGATTTTGGCCAGTCAGGTATCATGCCTGACTGGCTCTTTTTTCTAAAAGTGGCTTTCAGAAAAGAATTGAAAAAAATCCTCCCAATTTTGTCTGCTCAGTTGTCTATGGTATTGAGACCATAGGCAATCAGCCTGCTAAGGCGTGCTTAGAAA
>JBFOLV010000662.1:0-8794 GCA_040830325.1 Kordiimonas sp.
GGCTAGTCTTTTAGCGCTTTCATAATAGACCAGTGTGGCATCGGTGTTGTTTTCCGCTGAAAACCAGTCATGCCGTGCTTTTGCCTTAGTTGGTGCAAAACCCATGAATAGAAAACGATTTGTTGGAAGGCCTGCAACCGACAGTGCTGTGGGGACAGCGGAAGGGCCTGGCAGACTCGTCACGAGCAACCCTTGCTCGTGCGCTTCATCCACGAGTTTGTAGCCAGGGTCTGAAATAAGAGGTGTGCCGGCATCAGAAACCAATACTACAACCTGGCCGTCAGCAACTTTCCCTAGGAGCTTAGGTCTTTGTGCTGCGGCGTTATGTTCGTGATAGGGCAGCATCGGTTTTTTCAGAAGATAGGCGTTCAACAATTTACCGGTAATTCGTGTGTCTTCGCAAGCAATCAGGTCCGCTGCTGCCAGAGTTTCCTTGGCCCGCCGTGTTATATCGCCCAAGTTACCAATAGGGGTCGCCACAATATAAAGGCCAGCGGGTAATTTTTTAGGCGTCCTGATTTCAGCCATTTTCTTCTTTCATAATAAGTCGTATTGAAAGCAAACCTTTTCCATTCGATGAAATGGTTATAGGGTCGCTTCAGTAGAAACACTAAAGGTATCTATGCTGCTAAGTAAGGTAATAAGTACAGGGAAAACTGCTAGTATTTTCCTCTGTTTTTTGGCTGCGGCTTGCGGGCCCGATGTTGCTGTGCCTGAGCGTACCGTGGCAAACACACGCCTTGTGGAAGTTTCTGATATTATTAGTGAACAGGAAGTCCCGGAGCAGCTTGCCGTAACGGAAGAAGTTGACGCCGAGAAAATTACCGTCGCATTACTATTACCTCTAAGTGGGCCTGAGGCTGACATCGGCCAAGCGCTTTTGCGTTCTGCGACCATGGCGCTTTTTGACGCCTATGACCCGCGCCTGGTTCTGCTTCCTCTTGATACCAAAGCAAACGCAGAAGCGACCGAGCAAGCAGCTTTGCGAGCGCGAGAAGTCGGCGCATCAGTGGTGCTGGGTCCATTGCTTGCTGCGAATGTCCGGGTGGCTGGTGAAACTCTTGCTGGATCTGGGATCCCAATTGTTGGGTTCTCAAATGATAGTTCGGTTGCGGCAGTTGGCCGGTTCATTATGGGTTTCATGCCTGAGTTAGAGGTAAAACGCGTTGTAGATTATGCGATTTCCTTAGGCCTTACTGAACATGCTGCTCTTGTTCCTGATGGTCGTTACGGTAACCGTGTAAGAGAAGCATTTGGCGACGCTGTTTCAACAGCGGGCGCAACCATCGCGGCGATTGAAAATTATCCTCCTGACGCTGAGGCTGTGTTTGAGCCAGTTAAACGGCTTTCCAATTATGATAGTCGCCGCAAAGAAATGAGGGATGAAATTCGCTTCTTACGTTCACTTAATGATGACGTAACTGACGAAATAGCAAACGAACTTTCTAAATCTGAAGTATTGGAAGAAGTAAGCTACGACGCGGTTCTGGTTCCAGAGGGTGGTGAGCTTTTAAAGACGCTGGGCCCCTTGCTGCCCTTCTATGAAATTGACCCCAACAAGATCAAATTGCTAGGCACCGGGCTATGGAATGACAATAGTTTACTCAGAGAACCTCCTCTTCAAGGTGCCTTTTTTGCGGCACCAGATCCAGTTGAGCCAAATAAGTTTTTGGACCGGTACGCTGAAATGTTTGGTGCGCGCCCCCCTCGTATTTCAACACTCGCCTATGACGCTATGTCGCTAGTGGCAGCTTTAGCTCGTGAAGAGGCCCCTCAAAACGAGAGCGGCGAATCCCTGTCTAGGTTCTCAAATGATATTCTATTGAGTGATATAGGTTTTTCCGGGCTTGATGGTTTGTTCCGGTTTTTGCCAGATGGAACAGTTGAAAGATCACTTGCAGTGTTGGAGGTAAACCGGCGTGGATTTAAAGTTGTTGATGCGGCGCCCAAAGCTTTTCCAAGTTTTGGTTACTCACTTAGGCAAGCAACTTCCCAAGAATAAAGTTTAATAGCGGCCGACCTTCGCTTGTTAATCTCAAGAAGCCTCCCTCCTCCACGACATGACCTGAAGTTTTCATGTCGTTTAGCGTTTCATTGTTGAGGGTACTTCTGATTGAGCGATCAAACTGATGTTCCCATCGATTTACATCAATACCATTTGTTAGGCGAAGTCCCGTCATAACCGCTTCGATCGCACGATCATTTGTCTCAATATGGTCAATTGTTTCAAGTCCTGTTCCACGTGAAACAACTGCGTTGAGCCAGTCTTCCGGTCGTTTTATCTGCGCATGTGCGTCAGCAGATCCATGTGATAGCCCCGGGAGACGACCATGTGCACCGGGCCCAATACCAACATAATAGTCCCCCTGCCAGTAAGCGAGATTATGCTGAGATTCGTCACCTGGTCTTGCATGGTTTGATATCTCGTAAGCTGGTAAACCCGCTTTAGACATAATTTCTTGAGTTTCATTGAACATCATTGTTGAAACATCTTCGTCAGGCAGCGCAAATTTTCCGCGGTTAAACTGATGATAAAATGCTGTGCCTTCTTCGATGGTCAGCTGATGCAACGACATATGACTAACGCCGAAAGAGAGTGCCTCTGTTAGCTCTTTGTGCCACGCTTCTTTGGTTTGCTCCGGTCGAGCATATATAAGGTCAAAGCTAACACGATCAAAGTTGTCTCGCGCTACCTTTAAAGCTGCTAGAGCCTCTTCTGCACTATGCAGACGTCCGAGAAATCTAAGCACATCATTATCAAGAGATTGAATACCAACAGATAATCTGTTTATCCCAGCTTCTTTGTATGCTCTGAAACGTCCTGCCTCAACGCTGGATGGGTTTGCTTCTAGGGAAACTTCAATAGATTGTTTTGGTGCCCACTTTGTCTTTACAGTGTCAATGACAGCAGCAACAGTTTCAGGCTCCATTAAGCTTGGTGTACCGCCCCCAAAGAAAATAGATTTCGCATTCAGGTTTGGATATAGGGCAGCTAGGTGCTCAACCTCTTTTACGAGGGCATTTTTCCAGTCTATGTGAGAAACTTCATCACGAACATGACTGTTGAAATCACAGTATGGGCATTTCTTTAGGCAAAAAGGCCAGTGAATATAAATCGCAGCAGGCCCATGATAGGTATTACCTGGAAAAAATGGCAGTTCAGCTGTTTTTGAAGCAGGCATCGATCAATTGCTTAAATGCGCCGGCGCGGTGGCTCATAGCGTGTTTGTCTGCGGGCTCCATTTCCGCAAACGTAATGTCGTAGCCAGTTGGGACGAAAACCGGGTCATATCCAAAACCTTTGTCACCGCGCATTGGCCAAGTGAGCTCGCCGTATACCTTTCCTTCAAAACTCTCTATGTGGCCATCAGGCCAAGCGAGCGTTAACGCACACGTAAAATTGGCGCTGCGGTCGTTTGTGTCACCAAGTTTTTCGTTCACAGCTTGCATTGCCAGAGAGAAATCCTTGCTTGGCCCTGCCCAGCGCGCACTATAAATCCCAGGCTCACCGCCGAGAGCGGCTACTTCAAGGCCGCTATCATCAGCTAGTGCTGGAATACCAGCGGCCTTGGCCGCTGCTAAAGCTTTAATTTCCGCATTTGCGATAAAAGTTAGCCCATCTTCAACAGGTTCCGGCAAGTTTAGATCACCGGCAGAAACTGTCTCCACACCAAAAGGTGCCAACAGTTCCCCGATCTCACGTACCTTGCCTTGATTGTGGCTGGCAATAATAAGTTTGGAACCATCAAAGTGACGAGCCATCTTTTATCTCCACACTCAATTTAAAGAGTTAAAGGCCAAGCGCAGTATTTTGTGCCTTCTTGATTTCGTCACAGCCCATACGAGCAAGACGCAGTAGGCGCAAGAACTCTTCTTCGGAGAATGGCTCTTCTTCAGCCGTGCCTTGGATTTCCACGATCCCGCCTTTTCCGGTTAGAACAAAGTTTGCATCGGTTTCAGCTGCACTGTCTTCAGGATAATCAAGGTCAAGCACTGGCGTACCTTCATAGATGCCACAGCTAATTGCTGCAATGCTGTCTGTAAACGGCATTGTTTCAATGTGACCTTCAGCGATCATCCATGTAAAACACTGATGTAACGCAACATATGCGCCGGAAATTGAAGCGGTGCGTGTGCCGCCATCTGCTTGGATAACATCACAGTCAATACGTACCTGGCGTTCGCCGAGCGCTTCAAGGTCAACAACAGCGCGCATAGCACGGCCAATCAGACGTTGAATTTCTTGGGTACGACCACTCTGTTTGCCTTTTGCGGCTTCGCGTGACATGCGGCCGTGGGTTGAGCGTGGAAGCATGCCATACTCAGCTGTTACCCAGCCTTTTCCCGTATCTTTTAGGAAGCGGGGTGCACGCTCTTCGAAGGTTGCGGTTACTAAAACATGAGTATTGCCAAACTTAACCATGCAGCTGCCTTCAGCATGTAGGGCAAAGCCTGGAATCATTTCAATTTGGCGCATTTCGTCACTTGAACGTCCACTCGGTCGCATAGTTAGTCCTTATATTTCTTTAGAGTTACTAATTTAACCCCCGCTATACACTGAGAACTAATGTGAAGAAAGACTATATGCTGGATTGACCCTGATTGGTGGGTTTTCTAGTATCTGACGAAGTTTGTTCGGAGAGATATATGTCACTCGCCAGCTTTAATCAGCGGTCCATCGATATTTTTCGCCAGATTGTAGAGACCTATCTTGAAACAGGTGACCCTGTAGGTTCACGCACATTATCACGTGTTGAGAACATTGCTGTCTCACCAGCAACAGTGCGGAATGTGATGGCTGACCTTGAAGATGCGGGTCTACTTATTGCGCCGCATACATCAGCAGGCCGTATACCTACCGACTTAGGCCTCAGAATGTTTGTTGATGGTTTGATGGAAGTGGGCAACCTGACAAAAGCTGAACGAGAATCTATTAAAGGGCAGTGCGCCACATCAGGCCGTGCGGTAGAAGATGTTTTATCTGAAGCAACGCGTGCACTTTCTGGTTTATCTCATTGTGCTTCTGTCGTGATGGTGCCCAAAAAAGACCATGCAGTGAAACATATTGAATTTGTTTCTCTGTCACCAACAAGTGCGTTGGTGGTTTTGGTATCTGAAGACGGAACAGTTGAAAACCGTGTCATTGATATCCCAACAGGCTTACCA
This sequence comes from Kordiimonas sp., assembly GCA_040830325.1. Classification (GTDB taxonomy): domain Bacteria; phylum Pseudomonadota; class Alphaproteobacteria; order Sphingomonadales; family Kordiimonadaceae; genus Kordiimonas. The sequence goes on from JBFOLV010000662.1 coordinate 5,167, forward strand.
CCTTCCGCACTTGTGCAGGCTGGTAATTATTTAAGTGCAAGACTTGTTGGTCATTCGCTTGAGGAAATGAGTGGAGCGGTGGAAGCTGAACTTAAAAATAAGCAGGCCGAGCTTGATACCCTCACTAGCCGTGTCGTTGAAAGTGGCCTAGCTGTTTGGTCGGGCGGTGATGGGCAGCCTGCTTCGCTTCTTGTTTCAGGTCAGTCCAATTTATTGGGCGGTGTGCAGGCAAATGAGGATTTGGAGCGCATAAAACACCTATTTGATGAGCTTGAACGTAAAAAAGACTTGATCAAATTGATGGAACTCGCCAAAGACGGGCGCGGAGTGCGCTTGTTTATTGGCGCGGAGAACAATTTATTTTCCCTTTCGGGTTCATCTCTGGTTGTTTCTCCCTATATGAACGGTGCGAACAAAATTGTTGGCGTCCTTGGGGTGATAGGCCCCACGCGTTTAAATTACGCTAGGATTGTGCCAATGGTTGATTATACAGCCCAGGTTGTCAGTAAAATCCTATAGTGGATATGACGGCCTCAAGTTGAGTAGACGGAACAGTAATGAGCGAAAAACAAACACACGAAGAAGCTGAAGGTTTCACAGAAGAAGAGCTAGAAGCTGCTGAGCAAGTTGTTGAAGATAGCGAAGAGCAAACAGAAACGGCTTTGGTGGCTGAGCTTCAGTCTGAGGTCGCTGTCCTGAAAGACCGTTTGCTGCGTGCTGTTGCCGAAACAGAGAATGTACGTCGCCGTGCTGACAAAGATAAAGCGGATGCGAGTAGCTATGCTGTAACTGGTTTTGCGCGTGATATGTTGAATGTAAGTGATAACTTGCGCCGTGCACTTGATAGTCAGCCTGAAAGTGTCTCAGACGACTATAAGGGGTTTGTTGAAGGTGTTGAGATGACGGAGCGTGAGCTTCTGAATACCATGGAACGCTATGGCATCACGAAGGTGGAGCCTGAAGTTGGTGAGAAGTTTGATCATAAATTCCACCAAGCTATGTTTGAAGTACCAACAGAAGAACACGCTCCCGGTTCAGTCGTGCAAGTGGTTGCTCCTGGCTATGTGATCAAGGACCGCTTACTCCGCCCTGCAATGGTTGGTGTTGCTAAAGGTGCTGAAAAAACAGTGGATACGCAAGCATAACGGCTAGTTTATTCCCGCAAGTATTAAAGGCCTCGCTTTAGCGGGGCTTTTTTTGTGCTCAAGTATTTTGTCAAGGGTGCTTGACATATTCAGTGTAATTAACTATGTAAAGTTTACTTTACTAAATGACAAATAGTTAAGACAGTGAGGGTAGACATGAAAAAAGCAATAAAAATTTATACGCGGGATTTTGGAATTAGCATGGTGCTTTATGTAGCAGCTGTGTTCGGGATCAATATGGTGCCAGGTATTGAAGAAATGCCAATGTGGCAGGCAGTATTGATCGCTCTTATTCCTATCTTACCTATTCTCTTATCAATCAGGGCGGTGTTAACTTTTCACCGTAGTATGGACGAACTTCATAAGCAGATCGTGATGGAAGCAGTCATTATAGCTTTCTTCCTAGTGGGCTTAGGGTCGTTCTCATACGGCTTTCTTGAAGGCGTTGGTTTCCCGCGTTTGGATGTAATTTGGATTTTCCCAGCACTCATTATGACTCAAGGGGCTGCTCAGTTCGTTGTGCGGAGGAAATATCTATGAATAACCGCTTGAAAGTGTTGAGAGCGGAGCGTGATTGGAGCCAGCAGCATTTAGCTGATCAGTTAGATGTTTCCCGCCAAACCATAAACGCAATTGAGAGAGGAAAGTATGACCCTTCGTTGCCGCTAGCTTTTAAGTTGGCTGCCTTGTTCAGTTGCCAGATTGAAGAAATTTTCCAACCATAAAGAAAAAAGCCAGCTCCGTTTGAGCTGGCTTTTCTTTTAATTGGTTAGCGACTGTTTCTTACAGTTTTTCCTCAATCAGTGCGATTGTTTCATTTACACCGTAAAGTGCAATGAAGCCGCCCATGCGAGGGCCTTGGCTCTGGCCCAAAAGCACTTCATAACAAGCTTTGAACCAGTCACGCAGGTTTTCAAACTCTGCGTCTTTACCTGCCGAATATACTTCAGTCATGATAACTTCAGCACTATTCTCAGCTGGGTCAAGCGCCTTGAGGCGTGTGATCAAGCTATTGAAGGCTGTGACTTCTTGCTCAGTTGCTGCGCGGAAGCTTTTGTTCGGTTTCACAAAGTCATCATAATATTTCAGAGCATATTCCATGAGCTTATCTAGCTCAGGATATGTTTCTGCTGTTGCACCGTCTGCATATTTACCAACAAAGCCCCAAAGCGCTTCTTTACTGTTTGCGTTGGCTGCTGACACAAGATTAAGCAAGAGCGCAAAACTTACAGGTAGTTCTGCATTCGGTACTTTCCCACCGTGGATATGCCATGCCGGGTTTTTATATTGGTCAGCAAGCTCTTGACCCTGATACTTGGAAACGAATGTATAATATTCGTCTACCGCTTTCGGGATTACGTCAAAATACAGGCGCTTTGCTTTCCGTGGGCTTTGGAACATGTATAGCGATAGGCTTTCAGGGCTGGCATAACTAAGCCATTCTTCAATGGAGATACCATTCCCTTTTGATTTTGAGATCTTCTGACCTTTTTCATCAAGGAATAGCTCATAGCTAAGCGCCTCCGGTGGCTGACCACCAAGAATTCGGCGGATTATAGAAGAAAGCTTCACGCTCTCATCAAGGTCCTTACCTGCCATTTCATAATCAACGTCAAGCGCATCCCAGCGCATTGCCCAATCAACTTTCCATTGGCACTTTACCTTGCCGCCGGTGACCTTCGTTTCAATGCGCTTTCCGGTCTTTGTCTCGAAGGAAATAATGCCTTCATCAGGGTCTTCGACACGTACAGGTACTTGAAGTACTTCACCTGTGTCAGGGCAAATAGGAAGGAAAGGGCTGTATGTTTGGCGCCGTTCTTCACCAAGTGTTGGCAAAATAACTTTGATTACTTTGTCATATTGACGGCAGATTTTGAGGAGTGTTTCATCAAAGCGGCCTGATTTATAACACTCAGTCGCTGAGTAAAAATCGTATTCGAAGCCAAACTGGTCAAGAAATGCCTGTAAACGGGCATTATTATGGGCACCAAAACTCGGATGTGTGCCAAAAGGATCTGGTACCTGTGTTAGAGGTTTGTTGAGGGCGCCTTCAAGAAGTTCCTGATTGGGTACATTGCTTGGCACCTTACGTAGGCCATCCATATCATCTGAAAAACAGATGAGTTTTGTCGGGATGTCTGAAATTTCCTGAAACGCACGCATCACCATTGTTGTGCGTGATACTTCACCGAATGTGCCAATATGCGGTAAGCCAGACGGACCATACCCTGTTTCGAAAAGTACGTACCCCTTCTCAGGTGCGCCGTTTTTGTATCGTTTGACTAGCTTTTCTGCTTCTTTGAACGGCCATGCGTTTGAAGAAAGAGCGAGATCAATATTGCTAGTCATAAGCGTCACCTAAATATTTGTTGGGGGCTGTAGCCCGTAAGTCGCCGGAAGCTAGGGTTTATAAGGCGTTTCGTCAAGAAAAACACCACCGGGTTACAATAATGTCATGCTTGATCATTCTGCGCTGTTTTTTA
>JBFOLV010000663.1:0-2046 GCA_040830325.1 Kordiimonas sp.
CAAGAGAGTGGTAATCTAAACAACAGCCTTTGTTCAACTTGGCGAATGTGTGCCGAAGTGATAGTGTCGAGCTATACATTTCGGTACCCACCAGCAAGGACAGTAGGCATAAACATGAGCAAGCCCGATCAGTACGTGGTATTTGGCAATCCCATCTCGCAAAGTAAATCACCGTATATCCATACGCTCTTCGCAAGACAGACCTCGCAAAATCTTGAATATGTAAGCCAGCAGCCAGAGCCTGATGCGTTTAAGCAGGCTGCCACCGAATTTTTCCAATCGGGTGGTAAAGGGTGCAACATTACCGCACCGTTTAAAGAAGATGCTTTTCAGTTTGCAGGTCGCCTGACCGAGCGTGCTCAGCTTGCGGGCGCAGTTAATACTCTTAAGAAGCTGGATGATGGCGAGATCATTGGCGATAACACCGATGGCGAGGGTTTAGTTCAGGACTTACTGCAACATCAAGTCCAGCTAGAAGGTGCTTCTATATTAGTGATTGGTTCGGGTGGTGCGGCGCGTGGTGTATTAAAGCCGTTACTCGACCAGCTACCGGCCTCTATTACCATTACCAACCGTACGTTTGAGAAAGCGCAGCAGCTTGCTGAGTTATTTAAACCTTTTGGTCAGATTAATGCGGTACCTATGAGTGACGTAACTCGTGCCTATGATGTGGTGATTAACTCTGCTTCAACCAGTCTGTATAAACAACTGCCTGATATTAGTGATGCAATCTTTGCTGACTATACGGTGAGTTACGATATGACCTATGGACAGGGTTTGACGACTTTCAATCAATGGGCGAAAGAGTCGGGTGCTAGGTTTGCCTATGATGGTTTAGGCATGCTAGTGGGTCAGGCGGCAGAAAGCTTCATGCTATGGCGCGGCCTAAGACCAAGCACGAAACAGATCTTACGTGAGTTAAGAAAGAATCTAGAAGGTCTATAACATGAACCAATCAATTTTGTTTTCAGATCAGCTTGAATGGAACCAAGAACTAGGCATGGTTGAGTTTCACGCCCAACAAGCAGGTATGCTGATTGTTTGTCTTGTTGGGCTGGAGAAGCTTGCTAGATTAAATGGTTTGAATGAGATTGCTAAAGAACAGGCGTTTGAGTGCTTTGAGGCCGTTCGTTTTGATCTAGAAGAGATAGCAGAAAGCCTCATCGAGGATGAAGCTTTCGATGAACAGGGCCGTGTTGTCATTAACTAAGCCATGATTCGCTAACGAATGACGTGCACATCCTGCATGTAGTCATTTTTATTCTGCACATAGTTGTTGGCAGAGCGAAGTAAAAAGGCTCTTTCTTTCTCGGTAAGAGGACGAGCCTGTTTTACCGGACTGCCCACATATAGATAACCACTTTCTAATACTTTGTTCGGTGGTACTAAAGAACCCGCACCAATCATCACATCTGATTCAATGGTGGCGCCATCAAGCACAATACTGCCCATACCGACAAGAACGCGATCTTTTATAATGCACCCGTGCAGCATCACCTTATGACCGATGGTGACATCATTACCTATTAATAGCGGGTAACCTTCAGGGTTCTCTGCGTTCTTATGAGTAACATGTAACACGCTATTGTCTTGAATATTGGTGCGCTCGCCAATTTCTATATGGTTAACATCACCACGCGCGGACACAAGCGGCCATACACTGGCATCTTTGCCAAATCGAACATCGCCAACAATCACACTGGTTTCATCTATATAGACGGAGTCGTCCAGCTGTGGGGCAATGCCTTTGTAACTACGAATTGAAGTCATATTAGTCTCTAAATCTATGGGACCGGGCTATTTTGGCGAGTTATTGCCGCAAATTACAGCGTCAAAGCACAAAAAATAACCATACAAACAAAAAAAGCGAAAAAACTGTATTTAGGGTATTGCCAATGTGATTTCGATCTCTATAATGCCCCCTCGCTGACACGGGAAAGGACAACGAAATCCTCAACGAGTCAGAAGGTCACAAGCTTCTAAGAAGCTTAGCAAAATAAGTTGAAAAAAGTGGTTGACACGAAAACTTATCTCGCTAAAATGGCC